>JBDKUU010000580.1:0-29420 GCA_039679525.1 Phycisphaerales bacterium
TCAAATGGTACCCTAGTGAGCTCCACAGCAGAAGTCCAAACGTGAGAAGAAGGCCCACGCCAGCCGTCATATTGCTCGGTCTTTCCGCCCCGCCGCGAATCTCAAGGATCAGAGGACTGACCAAGCACAGTAGCAGCAGCGCCACGATATTGAGGATGTGAGATGCCCACGGAAAACAGGGTAGAAGCGTCGCGTCGACGCCTGGACCGCCGGGCTCGAAACGATGTCCGCAGTCTCGACAACGGTTTTTGCCGACCATCGCAACGCACGCCGTGATCGGGAGCGACAGGAATGAGACCAGAACGCCAAGCGCCATCGCGCAGGTAACCGGCATCAATAACAGCGTGACGCCACACGCAACAGCATTGATCGCCAGGGGTCTGGCGCGAGGCCGAACGCGGGCGCTGCCGCACTGAGGGCACGTGATATCCATCTGTTATCGCGTCCTGAAAGAGGCTCCCGTTGTCAGATGATCTCCAACCGCATGGCGCGCCGGCTATGTCGGTTCATCTCCAATGCACATGATAGCATCATCGTTCGAACGGGTCAACGCCACCGATGGGGAACAGGACCGGCCTCCTTGTTGCGGCGTCCGGTAATACCGTGGCTTTCAATCTCGTCCCCTGCATTCGCCATTTTCTCCATTCTGACGTCACTCTGGGGCGGGATGTCCTTCGCCTGTGTCACGAAGGGGGATTTTTCGGTGGCTCTCGCAGGTCTGGGATCGCGCCTTTGTGCCGATAAGCGGGCTTGTTTCCAGACGCGTACGGTCTTTTTATTGGGCCGTCCCATAAAAGGGTAAAGTTTTCTGGACGCGCGCGCCGAAAAAGTTCATTGTAAGCATTTATACGGACTCCCAGTGTTGATATGAAGGTTTTTGAGTCCGACGGAGGCCCGCAACGCGATGGATCGTGGAGTGGCCCTCAGGGCAAGGAAGTCCGGCCCAGGAACCGGCGCAATCGAAGGCTCGTTCGCGGAGACAAACATGAGAACAGTGGCTATCGTCAACCAAAAGGGAGGGTGTGGGAAGACCACCGTATCGATCAACCTGGCCAGCGCGCTGGCCGAGTTGGGCAAGAAGGTCCTGCTGGTGGACATGGACCCGCAGTCGCACTGCGCGGTCGGACTGGCCGTGCCGGAAGAGCAGATCGAGCAGAGCATCTACGATGTTCTGATCTCCCGCAGCCGCAACGAGCCGATCCGCCTGACCGAGATCCTCTGGCAGATCGGCGAGAACCTCGAACTGGCGCCCGCCAGCATCGACCTGTCCGCGTTCGAGCAGCAGATGGCCGGCATCGCGGACCGCGAGACCAGCCTCAAGACCGTGCTGGACGAGATCAAGGACGAATACGACTTCGCCGTGGTCGACTGCCCGCCGGCCGTGAGCCTGCTGACGTTCAACGCGTTAAGGGCATCCACCGACGTGGTGGTGCCCGTCGAGACCGGCTACTTCGCGCTGCACGGCCTGAGCAAGCAGCTCGAGACGCTCGGCGTGCTCTGCAAGAGGTGCCAGCAGAACGTCTCGGTCCGCGTTCTGGCGAGCATGTACGATATCCGCACGAAGATGGCCCGCGAGATCCTCGCGGAGCTGCGGTCCCACTTCGGCGACCGCATGTTCCGCACGGTCGTGAACTTCAACACGCGAATCAAAGAGGCGTCCAGCTTCGGACAGCCGATCAATGAATATGATCCGGCCAGCAAAGGCCAGCAGGACTTCCACCAATTGGCCCAGGAGGTCGTCGGCAGCGAGGACCAGCCGCAGGTCAAGAGCAAGCGACTGGTGGATTCGCTCGCCGATCAGCTCGAGGCGATCGGCGCCAGCGCCAACGATCTGTTGAAAGCCACCAAGCCTCCCGTGGCCGCGGCTCCGGCGAAGGGGACGCAGCGAGAGGCCCCCGTGCAGGTGGTCGTCACGCCGCAGCCCGCCGTGGTTGCTGAAACGAAACCCGTGGTGGCTCCGGCCCCGGCGCCGAAGCCTACTGTCACCGTGCGACCCGAGCCGGTCGTCGCGGCGGCCCCCAAGGTGGTCGAAGAACCGGCCGAGGAGCCTGTCGAAGTCGAGACCAAGGTGGAAACTCGTACCGAGGCCCGTGCGGACGCGTCCGATCAGCTCGACGCCAAGCTCGCGAACTACTACGGCGTCAGCCAGATTCAGGACGCGGTGGTCTTCGTGACCCTGTATCCGCGTGCCGAGAGCGTGCAGATCGCCGGCGACTTCAACAACTGGCAGCCGGACGGCACGCCCATGCAGAGAGTCGGCGACAGCGGCGTTTGGCAGGCGAAAGTGAAACTGCCGAGCGGTTTGTATCGCTACCGCCTGGTCGTGGACGGCCAGTGGCAGCAGGATCCGTACAACGAGCGTTGAGAAATGAACCCGTACGGCGAATACAACTCGGTCCTCGAAGTGAAATAGTCGCAGAGCGGCTCTCTGAGAAAAAGTGAATTTTCGAATGCAGCCGCACAGCGGACGTTCGGCCCAGGAACCGACGTCTGCTGTGCGGCCGCAGCTTTGGAGTCCCATGTCAACCGGGCAAGTTGGGGCGACATGGGCAATCTGGGGTGTTCCGGAATGATCCTAGTGGTCAAGCTGGGCATCAGTTCTCGATGAATGAGACCCAGGCCGACGTGACAGCGGTTCAGCGGCGAAGTCGACGCAGTCGATTCATACGGCGTCGAAAGATCCCCGCTGCGTGAACCGCAAGGGTCACGATCGAGTAGAATCGGCAGAATAGTCCGATAATGGGTATTGACACAAGGACTCAAGGTTGTCATTGTTGTATGCGATGCGGGGTGACAAGATGACCAGGCAAGGATGCTATGCGCGTGATGGATACGCGGCTTGTTGCCTCCGTTTCGCAGAATGGGGCGGGTTTGTCGCCGGCCGGAGGGGTCGGAGGAGCTGAACGTCCTCCGGAGGGGGTTCGCGCTCTCGCGGAGCCGTCACGACGGCGTGACTTGGCTTTCCCGCTCGGGCGCGGCGTCGCGTCTTCGCATCTCACGCACATCCATGCGGCATTCGACCCGCGGGCGGTCCGTCCATTCGGATCCCGGCGATCGAGACAGGCATGAACGGAGTCCCCGCTCTCGGTGCACACGCACGGATAGCGTGGCGGAGGGGGCTCGATGAAAATGGAGTTTCTGAAGGAGAAAATGATGAAAAAGGTATGGATGGCACTGGTTGTCTCGCTGGCGCTGGGTACGGCGCTGCGAGCGGAGAACGGAGACCCGGGCGGCACGACGCCGACCCCCCTCATCGATGTCACCAACGACATCACCACGGGGCAAAGCCAGAATGTCGACGTCTCGTCGGCGGGGGGCAACAGCGACAGCGCGTCGAACGCCAACGCCAACGTGAACATCAACACGACGTCGGTCTCGGAGTACGAGGCCCGCACGCCGCCCTTGACGAGCCTGCCGCCCTATCTGCCCTATTGGAGCCACGGCGGCTGGGGCACGGTCAAGGCCTACTTCCCCAACGGACCCACGATCAACGACCAGGTCTATGAGACCACGTTCGATCCGGAAAACCCCGAGGACATGCGCGAGCTGCGCAGCGTGCTCAAGGCGATCCCGCACGTGGGCCTGGTGGAGGCCCTGGGCGGGATGCTGAACAGCGTCTCGGCGTTCGTGCTGGGCACGCCGGACCGGTATCACCACGGCCGCGGGCTCGAGATCGTCAACTCCGTCACGCGCGACCGCCGGCCGGAGGGCAAGCCCCTGCTGGTCTTCATCGACTCCAACGTGGACATGGGCCTTCTCCGCGAAGAAGGCTACGCCTACGTCGGCAAGGTCAATATCGAAGGCGACGTGGATCGCAACTGGGACCAGGCCTACAAGACCGCGGTCACCGAGGCGCTGCTGTGGGACGTCGACATCCTCCTGATCTCCGGCGGCATGAAGGGCGTCACCGTGGGCTCGAACGTCACGTTCCCGTCCGCGGCCGCCGGCTACAGCCAGGTGAACTACTCCCTGTCGCTGATGGGGTCCAAGGCCACGGGCATCACCGAGGGCAAGGGCAAGGCGGTTCTCAGCGCCGACGCCTATCGGTTCTATCCGGGACTGGTGGAGCGAAGGCGGATCCCGGCGTCGCTGTACGATCGAATCCGGCTGCGTCCCCATCCGGTGATGATGGAGCCCGCCGACGCGCAGCTTCCGCCGGAAACGGTGGACATGCCGGTCCCCGAGGCGACCGCGGAGCCGCAGGCGGCGGATCTTGCAGAAGTGCAGGAAGAGGAGACTTCGGTTGTTGAGCCCGCGCCGCAGGCGTGCGAGAAGAAAGAGCCTGCCGCCGCGCCGGCCCGGGTTGTCCGGCAGCCCAGACGACCCGCCCCGCGGATCGCGCCTCCCGTCCTGGAGCACCGGGTTCCCGGAGTCAACGTCAGCCGTCAGGCGTACGAGATGGCGGGTTTCCCGAGAGATCAGCAGATCGGCAGCGCCGGCATTCCGTGATCGTTTCGCGGTCCGCGAGGGCCGTGAGGCGGGCGCGTGCCTGCAATTTTTCGTAGTGAATTCAAGGAGTGGATCATGAGAAAACAGTATGTGGTCGTCATCGCGAGTGTGTTGCTCCTGGCCGTCGGCGCCCAGGCGGCCATCGGCTGGGCGCAGGATTTCAGCGTCGGCGCCGGCAACCAGGTTCAGTGGCTCGGCGGGGTCGGTTCGGCCGCGGCCATCAACAAAGCCAGCTATGACCAGAGGCAGGGACTGGGGGCTTACAGCTACGTCGGCGCGTTCCAGCGGAATTCGGGAACGATCTTCCAGAACGGCTCGGCCAGCGGCCCGATCGGGCCCAGCACGTCGACTCAGACCGCCGATCTCAAGGGCGGACAGACTCTCTGGAACAGCGGGGGCAGGTTCCCCGTGGCCCAGGGCGTTCAGACGTTCGAGGGCAAGTTCGCCAATCTCGTCGTCAAGCCCGAAGGCGTCGGCCAGGTCGAGGGCATCCAGCACTTCGTCGGCCGCCAGGAGCAGGGGACGACGACAGGCTTCGGCGGCAGCGGACAGTCGCAGTACGCCGAAGTCATGCAGCGCGCCAACATCAACACGGGCGCGGACACCGATCCGACCGTCACCAGCACGGTGAATATGCAGTTGAACCAGTCGCAGATCACCAGCGGCATGTAACGGCATTCTTCGGGGGATGCGCCCTCGCGGCGCATCCCCCGAGGGACCCTTCGAGTCCCCGCGCCGCTCGATAGCGGGTGACGAGCCTGCGACGGAGAGCCGACATCACGTGGCTCGTTCGCAGGCCGCCCGTGAGGGCCCATCCCCGGTAACAAAGATAACGCCTTGCGGCGTCGCTACAAACCAAGCCTCCAGTCCGACAAGTCACCGTCGTCCCACCCGCCCCGCCGCACCCCTCGAATTTGTCGGAGCATCCCCGTTCCGATGGGACCGCGAGAGCGGTCATATACTTTGTCCTCACATTCCGGCCTTTTTTTCTCTTGACATTCCAGAGT
Source organism: Phycisphaerales bacterium (assembly GCA_039679525.1). Taxonomy (GTDB): domain Bacteria; phylum Planctomycetota; class Phycisphaerae; order Sedimentisphaerales; family Anaerobacaceae; genus PLanc-01. The sequence continues at coordinate 5,457 of JBDKUU010000580.1, forward strand.
ACCATCCCTTATTATTCCGGAACTTAGGGATGGGGCCCGCCAGAGGAACGCCGTAGACCCTTCTGTGGAGGAGTGAGGGTGAAGACGCGAGTGTGTTTTCTCGCCGCCGGGAGCGTTCTGTTCATCGTGTCCGGACTTGCCCGGGGAAGCGGCACGGCTCTCGTCTACACGTATGGCGGATCGTTCAATCTTGCCATTCCCGCGAATCCCGCCGAGACCCGCGGTTGGATGCAGGACGCCGTGGTTTTCGTTCCCAGTCACATTCTCATCGTCGATGTGGACGTCCTCGTGAACGTCCGGCACACGTCGGCTTTCGATCTGAAGATATCTCTGCAGAGCCCCTCCGGGCGTCGTGTGGATCTGGCAGCCGGGGAGCCGTTGGAAGGTTTCTTCCGGGGCCCGGACTTCAGTGGAACGCAGTTCGACGACGAAGCGATCGCTCGGATCGAGGACGCATCGCCGCCGTTTGCCGGGCCTCTGCGGCCTTGTCAACCGCTGGCCGCTTTCGATGGCCGGGACGCGTACGGGGCCTGGTCGCTGCTGATCTACGATGCGCACTATGGAGACGTGGGTCGTCTGGAGTCTTTCGTTCTGACAATCACCGGGTCCCTGACGCAGGGCGGCGTCACGGTCCCCTCGCCGCCGGCGGGCTTCCTGGCGATTCTGGGTGTCGCTGCGCTTCGGTCGGCCGGGCGTCGACGAACCGATTTCCGGCGTGCGGAATGAACGCTCGAAAACCGGGCCGATGCAGAGGATCGCTCAAGACATCGCGGCATCCTTGTCGCGAACCGCCTGCTCCTGCTTCTTCTTGAATTGATGGAGCTTCTCCCGCAGCGCAGCGTCCAACAAGGCCAGGATCTGCGCCGCCAGGACGGCGGCGTTCCTGGCGCCGGCTTTGCCGATCGCGACGGTGGCGACGGGAACCCCCGGCGGCATCTGGACCGTGCTGAGCAGCGCGTCGAGTCCCGCCGGCCCGCCCTCGGCGGCCAGGGGCACGCCGATGACCGGCAGCGTCGTCCAGGCGGCCATCGCGCCCGCCAGATGGGCGGCCATGCCGGCCGCCGCGATGATCACCTGGATGCCGCGGGCCTCCGCGTTCTGCGCGAACTCCGCGGCCGCCTGGGGCGTGCGGTGCGCGGAGAGAATCCGCGTCGTGGTCCGGATCCCGAACTCCCGAAGTTGTTCGACGCAGTTCTGCATCACGCCCAGGTCGCTGTCGGAACCCATGACGACCGCGACCGATGGAGTTTTTTCCGATTCCATTGCTTTCTCCGCCCGGCGAATTACAATATTTCGTGAAGTCCCGCACGCGGCTCGCCGCGTCGGGCGCCTTTGACGACCGTAGGCAGATCATAGCGGCCGCCGACCCTGGCTGCAAGGAGTGCGCTATGCAGATTCGAAAACCGGTTGTTGCAGGTCAATTTTATCCGGCTGACCGCATCCCGTGTTTATCCCAGATCGGCAAGTGCCTGACTTGGGAGAAACTGCCCGATTCCCTGCCCGATCCTCTCGTGGCGGGAATCGTTCCGCACGCCGGTTGGACGTTCAGCGGACCCTTGGCCGCAATGGTCTTCGCCGCCGTGAAGCGGCGTCGCCCCGCGGTTCGCACGTTCATCATTCTCGGCGCCGCCCATGGTTACTTCGGGCCCAAGCCCGCGATGGACGCCTGCGACGCCTGGGAGACCCCTCTGGGCAACGTCCAGATCGACGATCCGCTGCGGCAGGCCCTGCTCGACAGCGGAGCCGGCATCGCCGCCTCCTCGGCCCACCGTCACGAACACAGCATCGAGGTGCAGGTTCCGTTCGTTCAGCACTTGTTTCCAGAGGCCCGCATCGTTCCGATCATCGTGCCGGCCAACGAGTCGGCGATCGTGCTGGGCAACGCCCTGGCCGACTTGCCGGCGGAAACGATGGCCGGGGTCGTCTGCATCGGCTCGACCGATCTGACGCACTACGGCCCGCGCTACGGGTTCACCCCCATGGGGATCGGCGCGGACGCCCTGGGCTGGGCCAGCGGCGTCAACGACCGGCAGTTCATCGACCTGGCGCTGGCCCTCGAACCGCAGCGGCTGCTCGCCAACGCCATCGAAAACGGCAACGCCTGCGGTCCCGGCGCGGCGGCGGCCACCGTTCTCGCCGCCAAGAGGCTCGGCTCGGCCCAAGGCGTCCTGCTGGCCCACACCAACAGCAACGAGATCATGCTCCGGCAGATGGCCACCCCCAGCCGCGACAGCGTGGGGTACGCGGCCATCGTCTTTTGAGAGCCGCCCCGACCGCGAACCGTAGGGGCAGGCCCCCGTGCCTGCCCTCCTCACGTCGCGATCTTCACAATCGTCCCGTAACGGAGAGGGCAACCACAGGGGGTTGCCCCTACGAACCTCTCACTGTCGATTTCCGCTGCAACTCGAGGCCTTGCAGGCCGGAGATTTCGTTTGACAACGGCCCAACAATCGGCTAAAAAGGAAGCTTCTAAAGCCCTGTCCCGAGCGGGGGTGCGCCCGAGAGAGGTTTGGTTGGAGATCTGACATGGATTATAAGATTCAGCTTGGTGAGAATGACATGCCCCGGCAATGGTACAATCTGGCGGCGGATCTCCCGACGCCTCCCTTGCCGCCGCTGGGGCCTGACGGCAAACCGATATCGCCCGAGATGCTGGCGCCGGTGTTCCCGATGAACATCATCGAGCAGGAAGTCAGCACGCAGCGGTGGATCGATATCCCCGAGGAAGTCCTGAACATCCTGTATCAGTGGCGTCCCTCGCCTCTGCGCCGAGCGGTGCGTCTGGAGAAACTGCTCAAGACTCCCGCCCGCATCTATTACAAAGACGAGAGCGTGAGCCCCGCCGGCAGTCACAAGCCCAACACCGCCGTGGCCCAGGCCTATTACAACAAGGTCGCCGGCGTCAAGCGGCTCACCACCGAGACCGGGGCCGGCCAGTGGGGCAGCGCCCTGGCGTTCGCCTGCGCCCTGTTCGGCCTGGAGTGCAAAGTGTACATGGTGCGGATCAGCTTCGACCAGAAGCCTTTCCGCAAGCTGATGATGCAGGTCTGGGGCGCCAAGTGCATCGCGAGCCCCAGCACGGAAACCCACGCCGGCCGCACGATCCTGGCCCAAATGCCCGACACGCCGGGCAGCCTGGGCATCGCCATCAGCGAGGCCATCGAGGCCGCCGTCACCGATCCCACGGGACAGACCCGGTACTCCCTGGGCAGCGTGCTCAATCACGTTCTGCTCCATCAGACGATCATCGGCCTGGAGGCCAAGAAGCAATTGAAACTGGCGGGCGAGAAGCTCCCGGACGTCGTCATCGGCTGCGCCGGCGGCGGCAGCAACTTCGCCGGCATCGCCTTCCCGTTTACCACGGACAAGATCAACGGCGCCAAGATGGACATCATCCCGGTCGAACCGGCGGCCTGCCCGAAGATGACCCGCGGACCGTTCGTATACGACCACGGCGACACCGCCTGCATGACGCCGATGATGGCCATGTACTCGCTCGGGCATTCGTTCGTGCCGGCCCCCATCCATGCGGGCGGCCTCCGCTACCACGGCATGGCGCCGCTGGTGTGCCAGGCCATCGTGGAGGGGCTGTTCACGCCGCGATCCTATCACCAGAGCAAGTGCTACGAGGCGGCGTTGACCTGGGCCAAGACCGAAGGCGCGATCTGCGCCCCGGAGACCAGCCACGCCGTGGCCGCCGCGATCGACGAGGCGATCAAGGCCCGCGAAGAGGGCAAGGAGAAAGTCATTCTCTTCAGCTACAGCGGCCATGGCCTCATGGACCTGGCAGGGTACGACAAGTACATGGCGGGCAAGCTCAGCGATTATGAACTGCCGGAGGACGTTCTCCAGCAGTGCACGAAGGATCTCGCGAAGATGCCGAAGGCCCCGATGAGAAAAAGCGGCCGCTGGTAAGACCGGCGGCTCGCTTCCCGCGCGGCTGTCGGAGCGGCCGGGTGATTCACATGCAATGGTAAGGAGACAGGACATGAAGCGTGTGGTTTACGGGATTGCCGGGACCATCCGTCGCGTGGGAACGCCTCTGCTGGTCTTGCTGCTGACGGCGGCGGCCGCCACGGGACAGGAATGGGAGGACGACATCCTGCAGGAGGAGAGCGGGCAGTTTTCCACGACGGTCGGCATCGCGTGGGACAGCAAGTACGTCTGGCGCGGCTTCGACATCTTCGACGGCAAGGGCGCCACGCATCTGTCGGTCGACATGAACCTCTGGAATACGGGTTTCGGCCTCGGCGTCGTCGGGCATCGCGCCACCGCCGGCGGATTCGAGGATCGCGAGCGATGGGACGGCACCTTCTACTACCAGGGCTCTCTGGGAGAAGGCGACGTTCTGGCCACGAACTTCAGAGTCGGATATGTCTACTATTTGTTCCCGGAACTGAACGACGGCGAGTCCATGGACATGCAGGAAGGGCAGTTGGTTCTGGCCTGGCCGAACGTCTCGCCGATCCCGGGCCTGCAGCCCAGCTACGCGTTGATCGCGATGGGCCAGGCGGAGACTCCATCGATCATCTCGGACGGCGGCTCCGGGCTGCTGCACATCGGCATGCTCGACTACAGCTTCGCGACCCCGGGCTTCATGCCGGGGACCGACGAGCAGATCTTCATCCTGCACTCCGAGCTGGTCTACAACGACGGCGTCACCATCACGCCGGCCCGTCCGCGCAACGACTGGCGGGTCGTGTACCGCAATCCAGACCACGATTTCACCAACGCGGTCTTCGGCGCGTCCACGGATCTTCCCCTCGACCCGGACGGCTACCTTCTGCTGACCCCGTCCGTGTACTACCAGATCACGCTGAACGACACGATCAATGAAGACGACAGCGAGTTCTGGGCGGGCATCTCGCTCAAGTACACCTTCTAAGTCCTGACGCTATTTGTGTGCATCCCGGGCCGGCCCTCAAAAGCCGGCCCGTTTCGTTGGCACCTGCGGCAAGCGTGTCTGTGAGAGAATCCCGCCACGCGTAGAATCGAGGGCGACCTGCTCGCAGCGTGCCCGTCAGGGCATATCGGGGTCAGTTCTGAAGTGTGAAGCGTCAAGTTGAAAGCGAGAATGGATGGATTTTGGGTTCCTCACTTCAAACTTGAAATTTGCCGCCTCCAACTTCCCAAGATAACGCCTTGCCGCGTCGCTACGAACCGGGCCCGCTGTCCGGGCTTGAACGCCCGTCGGTTTCGCAGGCTCCGGATGCCCGGGAATTCACACAGACCTCGGCGAGTTTCCTGTCGAATTCCCACTTGAAGCCGGGCCTTGTCCCCGCGTATTCTGTGCTACATGAACCATCACCTTATCCCGGCTCCAACGCGTAGGACTTGCCGCGGCCTCAGCGCGGTCCAGGTCTCCACAACCCTGGGAACCATCGTTCTGCTCGTCGTGCTCGCATTGAGCTCCGCGATCGCCGTCTCGCAGGCGGCGGAGGGCGACGTCCATCGCGGCGTGACGCTCTACGTTTCCAAGGCGGGCGACGATTCGGACGGTCGGAGCTGGAACACCGCCTTTCGAACCATTCAAAAGGCGCTGGACGCCGTACCGGACGACAAGGGCGGCCATCGGATCGTCGTTCGACCCGACACGTATATCGAAGCCAACCTCGCGCCCGCCCACAAGGGCGCGGCCTCGGCCTACAACGAACTGATCGGCGACTTCGACGGCTCTCTCGGCTCCGGCTCCGCAGGCTGGGTCGTCATCGACTCCGGCGATCCGGAGAAAGGGTTCAAGAGCTGGGACTGGTGGGGCCCGATCCGCGCGTCCGACAAGCATTGGCCGCACGGCAACAACCAGGAGACGTTTTCCAGCATCATCTGGGACCGCTGGACGCTCCGGCGTCTCTACACCGCGGGCGGCGACGGCGGCTTCTTTTGGGACCTCACGAACAAGAGCGGCGACGGCTTAACGATCGTCGTGGAGGATTGCGTCGGCACCGGTCGGGCCTTCGGCGGAGGAGTCGTTTACCCGACGGTGAGGCCGGACGAGCCGTGCGTGTTCCGCCGATGCTACTTCCTGGCTCTCGACTGGGTCGGCGACACCGCGGCCGTCCTCGTGGGCGGCTGGGAAAAGACGATGCCCGAGTATCCGCACGCGGTGTTCGAGGACTGCACGCTGGTGCACACCGACAACGCCGTCGCGATTTCCTACGCCGGCAACTGCACGAGGGCCCGATTCGTCAACTGCCGCATGATCGCGCTGAACTTCACGCAGCCGGAGATGGGCGGAAAATCGACAGGCATCATCTGTACTCAGGGACATTCGCCCGCTGGCCGGCTGCACGTCGATCTGGAGGACTGCATCCTCGCGGGCTACAGCCTCTTTACGCCGGGCGAAGACGGCAAGGCCGTGACGTATACGACCAAGGGCAGGACGCAGGCCTACGTGCAGTTCAAGCAGGAGGTGCCCCAGGGTTTCGAGCGGCTGGGACTCTGGCCCGCGGACCTGTTCGCGCGGATCGCTCCGCCGGCGATCGGCTCGCCTTCGCCCACGGCGGCCGTACGCCCGGTGCTGACCAAGCTGCCCATGGCGTTCGCCAAGGCGATGGAGAATACGCCGGTCGTGTTCAACGGCCGGCCTCTGCACGTGCTCAATCGCCGCGACGACACGAAGAACGGCACCGACGATTACACCAGGAGCATGTACCTTTACGTCGTGGACCTGGCCACGGGCGAGGAGATATGCCGCTTGGGAGAGGGCCACTCGTTTGCTAATGCTTTCGTCGAAGGCTCGAAACTCCACGTCTTTGCCAGCGAAGGGACCAACCGGGACTGGTTCCAGAGCCTCGATCATTTCACGACGAGCGATTTGAAGACCTGGACCCGACAGCCCGCGATCGCCAAAGAAGGCGACGAGCACCTGTTCAACGCCTCCGTCTGCCGGGACGAGACGGGCTTTCTCATGGCCTACGAGTCGAACAAGCCCGTTCAGTTCTGCTTCAAGTTCGCCCGTTCGACGGACCTGTCGCAATGGGAGAAGCTGCCCGGCCTGACCTTCACCGGCGTCAATCGCGAGTACAGCGCCTGCCCGGTGATCCGATACTTCAGCCCCTATTCCTACGTCATCTATCTGCACGCGCCGATCCCGGGCCACAGCGGCTACGTGTCGTTCCTGGCCCGGTCGAAGGATCTGGCCTCGTGGGAGTTGTCTCCGTTCAACCCGATCCTCGAAGCCGGGCCCGGCGAGGGGATCAACAACTCCGACGTGGACCTGTTCGAGTGGGAGGGCAAGACCTATCTGACCTACGCCACGGGCGACCAGGCCACCTGGGGCGCGGTGCGCGTGGCCCTCTACGACGGCCCCATGCCGGAGTTCTTCGCCCGCCATTTCCCCGCCGGCGTTCCGACGCTCAAGGCCCACGCGGCAGCGGAGTGATTCCGCCGATCTTGAATGTCGGAGATTTCTTCCGGCCGACGTGCGTTCCTTCCGCCTGTGGGAGCCCGGCTTCTGTGTTCGACGGGATTTTCTGACGAGACGCCGAAGCGACTCTTCCGCAGTCAAGGCCCAAATCAGCCCTGAAAATGCCGATTCCCATTCGTCAGATGTCACCGGGACAGGCCCGATTCACATTACATGCTCCGATTGCCCTCGCGCGGCACGGCGATTGCTGCATGAAGAACATGCCTCCGAGTTCAGCAAGACCTTGAGGGCGGAGAAGCAGTGGCGGGTAACCGAAAGGTGTCATGGCAAGGCGAAAGGAGCGACTAGGATGGATGTATCGGGCATTGGATTGGAGTCCCTTCTGGGCAGGTACGGGGTTAACGCGTCGCGTTCTGTCGACGGCCTCGACGCGGCGACCGACCGTCTCATCAAGGACAAAGATCAGGACGGCAACGGAACGCTCAGCGCAGTGGAGATCTCCATCTCCGAGGAAGGATTCAAGCGGGCGGACGCCGACGCCAACGGGGAACTGGACGCCGGCGAACTCAAGAACGCGGCCGGCGCGACCTCCAAGGGGATGAAGCCGCACGGGCATGGCGGTGGGCTGGGGCGCGACGACGACGACGATGAAGACGACGAGGACGAGAACACGGACGTTGCCTCGCTCATGGCCGCCTTCTTCCAGCAGGCCGACACCAACGGGGACGGCGTGCTGAGCCTTGAAGAACTCCAGGCTGAGGTCTCGAAGGTCACGGAGGGAAAGACCGAGCAGAAGTCGAATGAGCCCAAGGGATCGCCGAGCGTCGAAGAGAAGACCGAACGCCTGGTCAACGACCGCGACCAGGACGGCGACGGCGCGCTGAGCAACGAGGAACTGCCGATCTCTTCGGAGACGTTCGACGCGGCCGACACCAACAAGGACGGCGTGCTCAGCTTCGACGAGCTTATAGCCGCGGGCGAGAGCATCGCTGAGGAGCTGCGTCCCGAGGGCGCGCCGCCCCAGCGTCCGTTCGAGAGTCTCTTCCAGTCGCAACCGGCCGACGATTCTGAGACGACTCTCGATCAGGTTGCCTGAGTCAGGCTGTTTCGAAAGCGCAATAACAGGGGTCTCTCAGCCCGTCGGGCCGGAGACCCCTGTTTCATTTTTGTCCCACTCCCTGGCGCCGTGAGTCAATTAGAGAGCCCGGCGTCTGCGCATCCAGCCGACCGCGGCCGTGCCGAGACCTGCAAGGAAGACGCCTGCCGGCGCGGGGACTGCGCACGAATCGCAAGCCTGCACGACGATGTCGTCGACGAACTGGTCCTGCTGCTGGAAGACGAGCTCGAAGGAATCGATGAGAATGGGCGTGGCGGTCGGGTCCACTTCGGTCCGCATCAGCGCTCCGTCGAAGAAGCCGCTGACGGAAGTCGGACTGAAGATCATGGCCATCGTGTGCCACTGCTCCAGTTCGTAGGAAGCGGGCGTCGGCACAAACGCTTCCTCGATGACGGGCGTCCCGCCGACCCATTTCTCCAACTGGGCGCGGTAGGCCGGGTCCGGCAGGCCGCAGTCATGCGAGAAGGACCACTCGTACATATACGACGTGCCGCCCACGCCGAACAGGTGCATGCGAACGAGGCCGTCCGTCGGATACGTGTTCGTCGGCAGGAAGCTGAACCGAAGCGATCCGGCGCTGACGGGCGAGGAGAGCGTCCCTTTCATGTAGACGTTCACGTTGTCGCCCGTGCTGACCGCGACCCAGTGATTGGCTGAATCGTAGGCGTAGTTGTTCGCCGGATTGCCGTCTCCGGCTCCCGCTTCGCTCCAGGCGTAGCTGCCTGTCGTGTCCGTGCCGAAGTCGTCCACGAAGACCGTCGAAGCGGCGAACGCATTCGTCGCCCCGAGCCCCGCAAGCAAGACGATCGACCGGGCCGCAAAGGAAAATCGCATGGATCTCACCAGAATCTCCTCTCACAAGAACTGAAATCATCCTCCCCCACACGCACGATGCGCAGGGCAAGGCCGTGTTTGACGCCCCCATCATCCAGGAAATCGGGAAACTTTCGCAGCCCTCTCCGTAGGCTTCGCTCATCGTTCCCCGATCATATCATTCTCACCCCGGTTTGTCAAGAGTTATGTCCGGCTCTGCGGCCAAGGGAGCAGGCCGGGCCGTCGAAAGGGCGGCCAACGATGCGAGGGTCGGCTTCCTATCGGACGTGGCGCCGGCGCATTCCGGAGTGCGAATCCGGTCGCGTGGCCGTCTCAGGGGGGAGGGGGGGGCGGCCCGGGTCTTGCTGTTTATGGGACCGAGCGGTCGGGGAGCGTATCGTCGAAGTGCGATCGGATATAAAAAACAATAAACGTGCAATCGCATAATAATGCCGTGAACGGCGGCCAAATCCAGGGTTTATCAAGTACGGACTACACGGGAAAATGCCTTGGGTCCCTCAGTCAAATCCCCTATTGAGGTGAAGCTCGTTCGTCCCGCTGGCGATTCCATGTCACGTATGTGTCACGCGCTGTCGCCGGAACGCTTAGGATTCGACCGTCGGCATGTGCGTGGGGGTGAATTGGGGGCAGACAAGCCGTAGTGAAAGGGTCAGATCATGTTCGCACGTCTGAGATTGAGCGTCAAATTGATTTCGGGATTCGTCGCCGTCGGCGTCATCGCGGCGGTGATCGGAACCGTTGGGTTCGTCAGCTTGCGGACCTCGAAGGGACACATCGTCGATCTGGGCACATGGCGGCTGCCCAGCGTTCAGAACCTGCTTCTGATTTCCGCCAACCTCGAAAAGATCAAGGTCGCCCAGCGCACCCTGCTCAGCACGGAGACCGCAGCAGCCGATCGCGCCAGACAGCTCGAGAACGTCGGCAAAGCGCGGGAGGTCTACGCCCAGGCGATCGCGGCCTATGAAGCTCTGCCTCACAGCGAGCAGGAACAGCAGCTCTGGACGCAGTCCAAGCAGGCTCTCGACGAGTGGAAAAAGGAGAACAACGTCTTCTTCGATCTGTGCCAGCAGCTCGAGAAGACGGACATTCTCAATCCCGCGGGATTGGGCATGCTGATCGAGAAGTTCACGTGCGATCATTACGTCCTGGCCGACAAGGTGGCGGCCCTGGTTCGGAGGCAGAAGGACTTCGAGGGCGGCGACGATCCCACCGCCTGCAACTTCGGCAAGTGGGTGGTTCAATTCAAGACTCAAAACACCGTCATTGACGGCGCGCTCAAGGACATGATCGAATCGCACAGGCAGATCCATGCCATGGTCAAACAGATCAAGGAGCTGGCCAAGGCCGGCAGCGTGCAGGAAGCGGCCAAGATCGAGGAACAGATGGAGAGTCTCCTGGTCACGACCTTCTCGGGATTCGACAGGATCCGCGGGGAAATCGCCAAAGCGTCGACGATTTACCAGCAGATCGCGGCTCAAGCGTTCGGAGGGTGCGCCGGCAAACAGAAGGAAGTGGACGATGCTTTGGCCAAGACCGTGGCCCTGAACCAGCAGGTTGCAGGGCAAGCCGTCCTCGTCGCGACCACAGCGTCGGCTCGCAGCGGCGTCGTCATGCTGACCGCGATGGCGATCGGAGTCGTGGTCGCGATCTTCCTGGGCGTGTTTCTCTCGCTCAGCATCACGCGGCCGATCCATCGCATCATCGCGGGGTTGACGGAAGGTTCCGAACAAGTCGCCGCGGCCTCCGGGCAGGTCTCTGCGGCGTCGCAGTCGCTCGCGGAAGGCGCCACCGAACAGGCGGCCGGCTTGCAGGAAACCTCGTCCAGTCTGGAGGAGATGGCCTCGATGACCAGGCAGAACGCCGACAATGCCCAGCAGGCGAACACGCTCGCAACCGACGCCAAGAAATCCGCCGGCACAGGGTCCGAAGCCATGAATCGGATGAATGCGGCGATCCAGGAGATTCAGAAGAGCTCCGACGAGACCGCCAAGATCATCAAGGTGATCGATGAGATCGCCTTCCAGACGAACCTGCTGGCCCTCAATGCCGCAGTCGAAGCGGCCCGCGCGGGCGAAGCGGGCAAGGGCTTTGCGGTGGTCGCGGAGGAAGTGCGGAATCTGGCCATGCGGTCGGCGGAGGCGGCCAAGAACACCGCCAGCATGATCGAGGAATCCGTCAAGAACTCCAGGAACGGCGTGGACATCGCCACCGAGGTCGGCAGGGTTCTGGAGGAGATCGTTCAGAGCGTCAGCAAGACGACGGACCTGGTCGGCGAGATCGCCGCGGCCAGTCAGGAACAGGCCCAGGGCTTCGACCAGGTCAACACGGCCGTAGCTCAAATGGACAAAGTGACCCAGCAGAACGCCGCGAACGCCGAGGAGTCGGCCAGCGCGTCGGAAGAACTCAGCGCCCAGGCCGAATCGATGAAAGAGATGGTCTCGCGACTGGTGGCTCTGGTCGGAGGGGCGGCGACGCACGACGTGGCGGGAACGAGTGAACGCTCCAGCCGCAGGCCGAAGCTGTCGCATTCGGATCATGTCTTTCACAGAATTGCCGATGAGCCATCCGCGAATGGCAGATCGCAGCCTGGCAAGGGCGCCGGAAAGACGGCGACTTCCGGCGGCGAAGACAAGACACTGAAGCACTTCAACGGGCAGACGTGCAGCAATTGATCTCGAACTCCTAGTATGCCGGTGTAGGGGCGGGTCTCAAACCCGCCCCTACGACTTGCGCGGACGCTCCGGATAGCCCGCTCCGCAGCCGGCGACGGCTCTGTGTCTGTGAAAGAATCCCGGCGTAGAACCGAGGGCGACCCGCTTGTAGTGTGCCCGTCAGGGCATATCCTCTCTTCCTGGCGTCGTGCGAAGCACGAGAACGCGGAAGATACCGCCTTGCGGCGTCACTACGAACCAAGCCCACCGTCCTGGTTTGAATGCCCGTTGGCCGCACAGACTCCGGATGCCCGAGAACCTGCACAGACATGCGGCTCGCGGCTTTCTCCACGCCAAGATGACCTTGCCAAAATCCCGGGGATTCGCTATAGTGGCTGGTTTAGTGCCATCGGAAGTCCTCTTGATCCCTTGGAAAGCAGTCAATGGCAGAACTGGCTACCGGACCAACAAGACGCGGACGTCGTGCGTCGTGCGTGAAGCGTGAGGCGGATTCGCTCTCGCCGGATCGCTCTGCGCTCGCCGGGCTCTACGTGCACGTGCCGGTGTGCCGGAGCAAGTGCCGCTATTGCGGGTTCTATTCCGTGCCTGCGAGCGGCGTCGACGCCGGTCGGCTCATCGACGGTCTGTTGCGCGAGATGGAGCGGCACGATGGGATCGAGTTCTGCACGGCTTACGTCGGCGGAGGCAGTCCGACCGCGCTGCCCGCGAGCGAGCTGCTGCGACTGGCTCGGCGCGTTCGCGAGCGATGTCCCGGCGCGGAGGAATTCACCGTCGAGTGCAATCCCGGGCAGGTGGATGCGGAGTTGTTGGAGGGACTGCGCAGGGCGGGGGCGAATCGCCTGTCGTTCGGGGCTCAGTCGTTCATCGCGAGTGAGCTGGAGTTGCTGGGCCGCAGGCATTCGGTCGAGCAGATCGAAGCGGCGGTCGCGGCGGCTCGAAAGGCGGGATTCGAGAACGTCGGTCTGGACCTGATCTTCGCGATTCCCGGCTCGACCCTGGCGGATTGGCAGGCGAGTCTGGAGGCGGCGGTGTCTTTGAACATCGAGCATGTGTCCGCGTATAGTCTGAGTTTCGAAGCGGGGACGGTGTTCGAGGCCTGGCAAAGGACGGGAAAGCTGGCCGGCGTGGACGAGGATCTCGACCGGGCCATGTACGACCGGGCCATCGAGCGGCTGGAGCGAGCGGGACTGCGGCAGTATGAAATCTCCAATTTCGCCAAGCCGGGCTGCGAGTGCAGACACAATCTCGGATACTGGGCCAATCGGCCGTATGTGGGAATCGGCCCGGCGGCGGCTTCGTACCTGACCGATGGAACCCGTGCGGACGGCGGCAGCCGGATCACGAACGACGCGGACATCGAACGATATCTCGCGGCCGTGGAGAGCGGCCGGGCGGCGCCGGCGGAAACGCAGGCGGTGACCCCGGACGACGCGGTCTGCGAGACCGCGGTGCTGAACCTGCGACGGCGGGGCGGGATCGATCTGGCGGAGTTTCAACGGCGGACCGAATCCGATGCGATGCGGATCTTCGCGAGGCCCATCGAGCGGTACCGCGAAATGGGTTTGATCGAAGTCACGGATCGGGCGGTCCGGCTCACGAAGCAGGCTCTGCCCATTGCGGACTCGGTTCTTTGCGATTTTGCGGCTCTGGAATAGCACATTTATGAATACTCGGAACATTCGAAATTTCTCAATCGTCGCGCACATCGATCATGGCAAGAGCACGCTGGCCGATCGCATGCTGGAACTGACCGGCACGATCACCTCGCGCCAGGCCAAGGACCAGATTCTCGACAGTATGGACATCGAACGGGAACGCGGCATCACGATCAAGGCCTCCGCCGTCACCATGGAGTACGAACACGACGGCGAGCACTACATGCTCAATCTCATCGACACGCCGGGCCACGTGGACTTCGGATACGAGGTCAGCCGGGCGCTGACGGCGTGCGAAGGGGCGCTGCTGGTGGTCGATGCGACGCAGGGGATTCAGGCCCAGACGCTGGCGAACGCCTACCTGGCGACGGAGGCCGGAGCGGAGATCCTCGGCGTGATCAACAAGGTCGATCTGCCGGCGGCGCAGCCGGACCTGGTCGCGGAGGAAATCGAGCACGTCCTCGGCATCCGCAAAAACGAATGCTTCCACATCAGCGCCAAAAGCGGCCTCGGCGTCAAGGACCTGCTCGACGCGGTCTGCATGCTCCTGCCGCCGCCGGCCGACCGCGGCGACGAGCCCGCCCGCGCCTTGATCTTCGACAGCCAGTACGACGACTATCGCGGCGTCATCTGCTACGTCCGCGTCTTCTCCGGCACGCTGAAGACCCGCCAGCGAATCCGCCTCATGGGCACCGGCTACACGTACCAGGTCACCGAGCTGGGCAAATTCCGCCCGGACATGAAGCCCGTCGACGAACTGGGCTGCGGCGAAGTCGGCTACGTCATCGCCAACATCCGCGACCTGGCCAACGTCCGGATCGGCGATACGATCACCGACGACGTCCACCCGGCCCCGGACGCTCTCAAGGGCTACAAGCCGCCGATGCAGATGGTCTTTTCCGATTTCTATCCCGGCAACAACACGGAGTACCCGCGTCTCCGCGCCGCGTTCGACAAGCTCTCGCTCAACGACGCCAGCTTCACGTTCGTTCCGCAGAACTCCCAGGCTTTGGGCTTCGGATTCCGCTGCGGATTCCTGGGCCTCTTGCACATGGAGATCATCCAGGAGCGGCTCGAACGCGAGAACGACATCGACGTCGTCCAGACCGCGCCGACCGTCAGCTACGAGATTCTCCTTCGCGACGGGACGGTCAAGAAGATCGACGCCCCCAGCGAATTGCCCGACCGCACGATGGTCGAGGAGATCCGCGAACCCTTCGTGAAACTCGAAATCATCACGGCCAACGACACGATCGGCGGCATCATGAAGCTGGCCGAAGCCCGCCGCTGCAAGCTGCTCAAGACCGATTACCTCAGCCCCACGCGCGTGATGATGGTGTACAAGGCCCCGCTGGCCGAGATCGTGTACGACTTCTACGATCTGATCAAGGGCATCAGCCACGGCTACGCGACGATGGACTACGAGTTCACCGGCTTCGAGCTTGGGGACCTCGTCAAGATCGACATCCTCGTCAACGGCACGCCCGTCGAGGCGCTGTCGCTGATCGTGCACCGCAGCAACGCCGAGCCGCGGGGCCGCAAGCTGATCATGAAGCTGCGCAAGGCGATCCCGCGCCAGCAGTTCGAGATTCCGCTCCAAGTCGCCATCGGCGGCAAGATCATCGCCCGCGAGACCATCAAGGCCTATCGCAAGGACGTGACGGCCAAGCTCTACGGCGGCGACGTCACTCGCAAGATGAAGCTGCTCAAGAAGCAGAAAGAGGGCAAGAAACGCATGAAGAACATCGGGGCCGTCGAAATCCCGCAGGAAGCCTTCATGAGCGTGCTGGACACGAGCGACTGACGACGTTGGCCCCTGGCCCCGCGCGGCGGGAAGACCGAACCTGGTGGCGATTGGCGGACTTCGTCACGCCCGTCATCCTTCACTGTTTCTCTTTGCAGAGTCTTATCCTGCCGCCTTTTTCAAGCTGGAACATCCGGCCCCGCCACTCGACGCGCCGGCCCAGAAGGGCCGCCGACCAGACGAAAAGACCCAGGAAGTCCCTCAGGAGAACGAGCGGCAGGTGTCGTCGAAGGATCTTGTCGCCCAGGCGCCGCACACCGATCATCCAGGCCGTTCCCAGCCGCAGCGCGCAGACGCCTGCAAAAACGGACAGTCCGAGCCCTGAAAAGCCTGAAGCGATGCAATAGAGGAAGGAGAGAGGAGTTCCGTAGGCGATCACGGAGCCGGCGTGTCCCCAGGGAGCGCAGGCTCGTATGCCCCTGGCCCACCTGATCTGATGGCGGATGAGACCGCCCGGCGTCAGCCTCGAAAGAACGGTCTCCACAACGCAGCGGGAGAGCCGTACGGACAGACCGGCCTTTTGGACCAGGTTGCCCAGCATGAAATCATCAGCGAGATAGGGGGCAATCGCCTTGAAGCCCCCCGCGGCGTCAAGGGTCTTCCTGGTGGCGGCGATGGCCGCCCCGAGGGCGAAGGATATCCCGCCGGCCATGTGAGCGACGAGCACGCCGGGGGCGAAATCCGACGTGATGCCCACCGCCTCGAGTTTGGACGGAGTCCCGGGCGCCTCGCCCGCGCGATAGAGGCAGGTGACCAGGCCCCCGTCCGCGGGAAGCTCGTCCGAGATGGTTCTGAGGAAGCCGGGTTCGATTCGGACGTCGCTGTCCAGCAGGAGAAGAATCTCGTGCCGGGCTTGCGGAAGCATGTTGTTCAGCGTGTTCACCTTCGGATTGGGACCGATGCCCCCTGCGCTCACCACCAGTCGGATGGCGACGTTGGGGAAGTCCGACCGGAGCTTGGCGACCACGGCCACGGCGGAATCTTCGGGATCGGGAACGCCGAAGACGATCTCGAATTCAGGATACTCCTGGCGGCAGATCGAGGCGTAGTTGTCATAGGCCCGAAAGTCGGCTCCGCAAAGTGGGATGAGGATAGAAATGCCCCGTTCGGCATCGGACGCGGAAATGGGGGCAGTCCCCGTTCGTGTTTTTCGGAAGAACTTCTCGGCGGCTACGATGCTTATCAGGCAGTAACAGACGGAGGCCGCGGTCAGCGCGCCGAGAATCAGCCTGACGGGTTCGAGGAGCATCGCGGGAGAGAATTCCATATCGTTGGGCACGGACACGAGCGCGACGCCGAGGCAGACCAGCAAGGTCCCGGCCCATCGCACGGGGTCGATCCGCTCTTTGAGAAAGAACCTCGCCCCCACGACGGTGACAGCGTAGACGATCGCGGTCGCCGGCACGACGAAACTCAGATTGGCCCAGGACAGAACGGTCAGGAACGAGAAGAAGCTCACGGTTTGAGAGGCAACGCCCAGGAGGATGTTCGGATTCCCGACGATTCGCTTTATCGTCGCCGGAATCTTGAACCGTTTCACCGCAGAGACGTCGCCTACCTGCTTCATTCCCCTGGTGAGCAGGACATCGCCGGCGGCGTCTGTGAAAACAACCATAAGAACCATCACAGCGGTCAGCATGCGGTCCCCTGTTTTGCCCGGTCTTCGTCCTCTGGTTCTGAGTCTCTCGCCTCGGAAACGGAAACCAGCGCAACGCCAAGAACGATGATGACCGAGCCGGTCCAGCGGACGAGCGAGACGGGCTCGCCCAACAGGTAATGGCCGGTGAGAACGTCCAGAATGTATCCGATCGCAGTCACCGGCAAGACCCGGCTCAAATCCGCCCACGAAAGGGCCGAAAGAAAGCCGGCGAAATAGACCACCAGCAGAAAGATCCCGGCCCAGATGAACGGGCTTTGCATCGCGTGGACGAGCATCAGCGGGGAGAAGCCTTCGCTGAAGGACGGCGTCGAAGCGATGACCTTCATTCCCTTGGCGAGCAAGGTATTTGCGGCGGCTTGGGCCGTGATCGCCAGGCCGACGACCAACGTCGTTTTCATGGCTTGTTTTCCAGGTCAAAGTAAGTGGAGAGGACGATTCCGAGCCTGTCGATTTTGGAGCGTACTTCGGGATCCATGAGGATGGAGAGTTCCCGGGATCGCTGCGAGTCCTTTTCGGAATGGGACAGAGAGGGATGGAAATAGAGTTCGCTGAACCCGAGCGGCACGCCGTCCAGCAGCGACAAGACGTACTCCCGGCTCATTCTGCCGGTCAGCAGGTGTCCATAGACCCTCTGTGGAAAGACAAACCCCCGTCCTCGGAGCTTTCGTCTCATCCTTCCCGTGAGGAGTTTGAAAAGGACAGCATGTCCGCCTGCCAGGGGGGCTGAACGCAAGAACGGCAGAGCGGAAAGGAAACAGTCGGCCGGGACGCGCACTCTGCTGACACCGTACTTGAGGGCGATTTCGACAATTGCATCCAGGACGACCGGATGCACGTGCAGATGGCAATGTGCGTCCACGTGAGAGAAACGCAGTCCCGACTGGACGAACTTTTCGAACTGGGCTTCGATCTCGTTGAACAACTCCCCCCGTGCTCTGGGGCAGAAGAAATAGCGCAGGCCCGCCCGTGTGGGGCTGGACGAAAAAGCTCCATTCTCGCTTGCCACGTGCGGCACCTCCGATGGACGCAAGACGGGCCGGCCGTCGGCCAGCGTGAGGTGAAGGCCCACGGCCAGGCCGGGATTGTCCTTGGCCAGAGCCACCGCGTGCTCGAAGGCGGCGCCGGAGACGACCAGGCTGGCGCTGGTCAAAATCCCACGCTGATGGGCGAGGATGACGCCCTCATTCACCTCTCTGGACGAGCCGAAATCATCGCCGTTGACGATCAGGCGGCGCGTCATCGGGACTTCTCGAAAACATTGCCGGTGAATCTCTTGCGCCGAGCCCGCAGCCTCAGGTAGTCTCTGGCCTCCTGATAGAGACGGCTGCGATCATGGCGATCGAAAATCGCCCGCCGCACGATCCTGTAGATCACTTTGGGCCTGAAGTAGTAGCGGCCGTAAAAGTACTCGACCGCGTCGACGATTTCTTGCCGGCTCAGCCAGGGGTACTGATAATTGGGGAGTTGATGTCCCAGCTCGTCCACCATGTCGTCTTCTGTCAGGTAGCCGTGGGTCTGGAGATATTCGTAGAACTCAGTGCCCGGATAGGGATGAGCCAGGGAGACCTGGATGGTCTCCGGATCGAGCTTTTCCGCGAACTCGATCGTGCGCAGGATGGTCTCTTTGGTTTCGCCCGGCAGGCCGATCATGAAGTCCCCGTGCACGGTCAAACCCAGTTCCCGGCAGTTCTTCATGAACGTGAGGGACTGCTCGAGCGTGATTCCCTTCTTCATGTTGTTGAGGATTTCCTGGACGCCGGACTCGAAGCCCACGACCAGAAGACGACAGCCCGCTTCCTTCATGGCCTTGAGCATATCGTAGTCGGCGTGGACCCGGCTGTTGCAGGACCATGTGAAATTCAGTTTCTTGAGATGCCCGCAAAGCTCCATCACCCTGGCCTTTCCCCAGGCCCAGGTGTCGTCGTCGAAAAAGATCTCTTTCACTTCGGGAAACAGCTCGATCGCTCGCTTCACCTCGGCGACAACGTTTTCGGGACTGCGGACCCGCCAGGGGTGTCCGCTGAACGTCTGCGGCCAGAGGCAGTAAATGCATCTCGCCGGACAGCCTCGCGAGGTGTAAAGCGAAAGATAGGGGTGCTTCAGAAACGGTATGTTGTATTTGACCGGATCGAGATCGCGCCTGTATATGTCGACGACGAAGGGAAGCGAGTCCAGATCTTCTGTCGGCGGCCGGTCGGCATTATGAACTACTGTGCCGTTGTCCCGGTAACTGACCCCTTGGATTTCCTTGAGGTCTTTTCCCGATGCGAATTCGGAGACGGAGTAGTCGAACTCCTTTCTCGCCACGAAGTCGATCGCCGGCGACGTCTGGAGGGCCTGCTGGGGCTGGACCGAGACCGGCGGGCCGACAAAGGCGATCTTGATGGCGGGGTTGACCTCCTTGATCTTCTCCGCCAGTTGAACGTCGCGGTGAAAGCCGGGCTTGCTGGTGAACAAGACGAGAAACTCGAAATCCCTTGCGATGCGCACGGTTTCTTCGGGGCCGACTCCGTGCGGCGAGGCGTCCAGGAGCCTGCTCTCGCGTATCAACCCGGCGGCATAGGCGAGCCAGACAGGATACCAGTAGGATGCGATCTCGCGGCGTGCGGGCCACCTGGCGCCGGCGCCCCCGTCGAATTTCTCGAAGGAAGGAGGATTCAAGAGCAATGTCTTCATTTCCGAGCCATCTCCTCACAATTCAGGCATACGCACTATAGAGGGCCGGACGTCCGGCTGTCAATAAGGCCGAGATTCCCTGGAGAGTGAGCCGAACTCGCGGCGGCGAGGCGGCCGAAAGCCCTCTAAAACAGCATCTCACGCCCTTTCTTCAACGGTTCGTGGGACATGCCCAAGGTCTCATGTCGTTGGAATTGTGGACTAACGCGAACCTGCATAAGCCAGTATATCCTTGCGTAGGATGTTGCGGCATTGACTGAAAGCCGGGAAGAAAAGGGGGGCCGATCGTACGGACAGAAGAAAGAGGCGGGCGCCCGAGAGGTGTGAAACGGGTTCGAGCGGAGAAACTGAACGGTGAACGCCAAACGAAAAGCTGAGCACCTGCAGATTGCGATTTCGCGCAATGTCGCCTTCAAGCGGCTGAGCGCGGGTTTCGAAGCCTATTGGTTCGTGCACCAGGCGTTGCCGGAGTTGGACCTGGCGCAGATCGATCTCTCGGTGGAGCTGTTGGGAAAACGGCTCTCGGCCCCCATTGTGATCTCCCCGATGATCGGGGGGATTCCCGAAGCGCAGACGCTCAACCTGGCCCTTGCCGAAGCCGCCCAGGAGCTTGGGCTGGCCATGGGAGTGGGGTCGCAGCGCTGCGCGATCGAAGACCCGCGTTGCGAGTGCTTCTATCAGCTTCGAACCGTCGCCCCCGACATTCTGCTGTTCGCCAATCTGGGGGCGGTGCAGCTCAATTACGGCTACGGGATCGAAGAGTGCCGCCGGGCGGTGGAGATGGCCGGCGCCGACGCGCTGGTGTTGCATCTGAATCCTCTGCAAGAGGCGCTGCAACCCGAGGGCAACTGCAACTTCCGCGGACTGCTCGCGAAGATCGCGTCCATTTGCCGCCAGCTTGACGTCCCCGTTGTGGCCAGGGAAGTCGGCTGGGGCATCTCCAGAGAGACGGCGCAACAGCTCGTCGAGGCGGGAGTCAGCGGGATCGACGTGGCGGGCGCGGGGGGCACCTCCTGGAGCAGGATCGAAGGACTGAGGGGACAGACCCGCTCGGCCCGCAAGGTCGCGGCGGCCTTTGCCGATTGGGGCATTCCCACGAGCGATGCGATCGGCCTGGCGCGAGCCGGGGCGCCGGGCCTGCCGTTGATCGCCAATGGCGGAATCCGCACGGGGATCGACATCGCCAAAGCGATCGCTCTGGGCGCGGATGCCGCCGGGATTGCGCTGCCGCTGCTCAAAGCGGCCCGCCTCTCGACCCAACACGTCCTATCGGCTTTGGAGGAGTTGATCGTGCAGTTGCGCCTGACGATGTTCTGCATCGGGGCCGGCTCGATCGAACAACTTCGCAGCACGCCGCATCTTCTGAAGAAAGACGGGGTTAATCATGGCGTTTCCGATGAGAATGGGTTTTCGGCTCGGCCTCTATCTGGCAGCCAACTGGGCCAGGAGGACGCGGCGATTCCCGCTCGTGCTGATGCTTGAGCCCACGGAACGGTGCAATCTGCGCTGCGCCGGATGCGGACGCATTCGGGAGTACCGCGATCGTCTCGACGAGCGGCTGACGCCCGCCGCCTGCTTTAAGGCCGTCGAGGAGACCGGCGCGCCCATCGTGGCCATCAGCGGCGGCGAGCCGCTCCTGCACCCCGAGATCGACACGATCGTCAGGGGCATCATCGCCCGCGGCCGCTACGTCCATCTTTGCAGCAACGGGCTGCTGCTCAAACGCTCGCTCGAGAAATTCGTACCCGAGCCCCGCATGGCCTTTGTGCTCCATGTCGACAACCCGCGGGAGCGACAGGATGCGGCCACGGGACGGCCGGGCGGCTTCGATACGGCCATGGAGGCGATCTGGGCCGCCAAGCAGCGCGGGTTTCGAGTCTATACCAATACGACAATCTTCAAGGGGGTGAATTTCGCGGAGATCGAGGCCCTCTTCGCGAGTCTGAGCGAGCTCGGAGTCGACGGGCTGATGATCTCGCCCGCCTTCGGCTTCGAGTCCGTCGAAAACGACGCCTATTTCAGCTCGCGCGAGGAGATCGTCGACAGCCTCAAGCCCCTGCGTTCCCTGCGGCGGCGTTTTCACTTCTACAACACGGCCGGCTATCTTCGGTTCCTGACGGGAGAGTTGGACCTCGAGTGCCTGCCCTGGAGCACGCCCACGCTCACCCCCTCGGGCTGGCGACAACCGTGTTACCTGATCGCCGACACTCATTGCAGCTCTTATCGGGAATTGATCTCGAACACCTCCTGGGAGAAGTACGGCCCCAGGAACGATCCGAGGTGCGCGAAATGCATGGTTCATTGCGGGTTTGAGGCGGGAGCGCTCGACCGCCTTCGCCGCCGTCCGCTGGACCTGCTCAGAACGGCGGGGAGGTAACGCATGCTCGCGTTGATGGCGGCCATAGCGCAGGAGCTTCGCGGCTTGAAGCAATCGCTTCAGGCGCAAGAGGCGTCCGCCCAGGGGGCATGCCGGATCTTCGACGCGAGGGTCGGGTCGACCCCGGTTGTGATGGTCCAGAGCGGAATGGGCAAAGACAACGCGGAACGGGCGCTGAATCTGCTGTTGACCCGCAAGCGTATCGGCCCGCTCCTGTCGATCGGATTTGCCGGAGGGCTCGCCGAGGGCATCGACTGCGGGCAGGTTGTTCTGTGTTCGAGTTTTCGGTGCGATCGGGATTCAGGCGAGCCGGCGTACGGCGCCGATGCGCGTCTGTTGAGCCGGGCTCAACAAGCGTGCGAACGCGAACCGACGCTCCGAACGGGCTGCTGTCTGACCGTTTCGCGTCCCGTGACGGGCCCGGCCCTTCGTCGGCGCGCCGCTCAGGCGTTTGGAGCCGATGTGGCGGACATGGAAAGCTATTGGCTGGCGCGATTGGCCGCGAGCCACAGCATCCCTTTCCTGGGCGTTCGCGCGATCACGGACACGGAACGTTTCGAGCTTTCGCCATTCGACCGCAGTGTGGGGCCGGATGGGCGGATTGCGATTGGCGCGGTGATCGGCGCCCTGGTGCGGCGGCCCTGGCAGGTGAGCCGGGCCGTCTCGATAGCACGGCGGATCACCCGGGCCGGAGAGACTCTGGCTCGCTGCGTGGCACGGCTGATTCCCAGCCTCGCCGGACAGGAGACGCCGTGAAAGCGATGGTGACGGGTGCGAACGGGTTCATTGGCGCCAACGTGGTGTTGACGCTTCTGCGCGAGAACATCGAGGTCAGGGCGTTTGTGCGTAGACAAAGCGACACGCGGGCGCTCGAGGGGCTGGACGTGGAACTGGTCCGTGGAGACCTGAGAGACCCCGACTCTGTGAGAACGGCGGCGCGCGGATGCGAGGCGCTGTTCCACGCCGCGGCCTTGTACACGCTGTGGACCCGCACGCCCGAGGAGATTTACGCCACCAACGTGGCCGGGACGGAAACGGTGATGAAAGCGGCGCTCGAGCAGGGGATTGAGAAGATCGTCTACACCAGCTCGGAATCGACCGTGGCCTGCAAGGGGGATGGAACCGTGGCGACCGAAACCGGATACACCGACCCGAGCTGTGCGCCCGGAGATTACAAGCGTTCCAAGTGCCTGGCGGAGCAGCTCGTCCTGAAGCTCTGTCAGGCGGGACTGCCGGCGGTGATCGTCAATCCCACGACGCCGCTGGGGCCTCACGATTACAGGCCGACTCCCACCGGACGAATCGTGGTCGATTTCCTGAACGGCCGGATGCCCGCGTACGTGGAGGCGGGATTCAACTTCGTGGACGTGGAGGATGTGGCGGCAGGCCATTTGCTCGCCCTGAAGAAGGGAACTCCCGGCCAACGGTACCTGCTGGGCAACCAGAATATGACGTTCAAAGAGATGCTCGGTCTGCTCGGGCAGATCAGCGGGAGAAAGCCGCCCCGTTGGCGGCTGCCTCTGAAAGCGGCGCTGGTGGCCGCCTACGCGGACGAATTCGTCCGCGGAAAACTGCTGGGGCGAGAGCCGCGTATTCCTGTCGCCGGGGTCAAAGCGGCCGGCAAACGCCGCTTCTTCGACTGCTCCAAGGCCAAACGCGAACTCGGGCTGCCGCAAACGCCCATCCCGCGGAGTCTTGAGAAGGCGGTAGATTGGTTTCGAACGCATGGCTATGTCAATCAGACGATTCGGTAAGGGAACGACAATGCCGACAGGAGGGGGTAACAACACGCAGAACGACCGA
>JBDKUU010000581.1:0-11232 GCA_039679525.1 Phycisphaerales bacterium
CTCGATCTCCCGGTGGAGCAGTGAATACTGCGACTGGAGCGAGGCGATCGAGGCAATCGCCTGGACTCTCCGCATCTGTTTCACGTTGAAATTGGACACGCCCAAGCAGCGGATCTTGCCTTCTCTCTGAAGATCGGCCATGGCGCCCCAGCCCTCTTCGAGCTCCTCGTCCGGGTTGGGCCAGTGGATCTGGTATAGGTCGATGGCGTCGACGCGGAGCCGCCGCAGGCTGTCTTCGCATTCCCGCCGAACGGAGTCGGCTCTGAGGCTGTGGCCGATTTCGCGATGCTCGTCCCAGACCAGACTGCACTTGGTGAAAACGTACGGCCGCGGCTGGATTCCCTCGAGGGCCTTCGCGACGATCTCCTCCGAGTGGCCCAGCCCGTACACGGCGGCGGTGTCGATCCAGTTGACGCCGGCGTCGAGGGCCGCCCGGATGGCTTCGATGGAGTCCCTGTCGTCCTGGGCTCCCCAGGCGAATTCCCACCCGCCTCCGCCGATGGCCCACGAGCCGAAACCGAGGGGAGTGATGCTCAGATCCGACGTTCCGAGTTGTCGAGTGTCCATCGTCTTCTCCTTTGCGTGTGATCGGATGTCAGGTCTCCACGCATGTCCACAGAATCATTTTGAAAAGGCAGGTCCGAGTCGAAATTCGAAGCACGAAATTCGAAATCCGAAACAAATCCAAATTACGAAAACCCGAATGACCGAAACGCTGCCGCCTGCCGGACGGGCCGTTTCGAAATTCGGATTTCGGTCATTCGTGCTTGTTTCGGATTTCGTGCTTCGAATTTCGGATTTCGACGACATCGGTGCGTGTCGAACTGTCCAAAGACTTTAGCGGACCTGCTTAGGGCACCGCAAATTCGCTGTAGGGTTCGACGATTTCCTGCAGTCCGGCGCTTTGATAGGACAGCCGGGCGATGGACGACCAGTCGGCTTCGCTCAATCCCTGGGCCATCGCGGCCAGGAACCGATCGTGGATGAGACTGGCCATCGGCATGGGGACCGAGACCTGTTCCGCCGCCTGCATGAGCAGGTGATTGTCCTTGTATCCGAGCGGCAGCCGAAAACCCGGCGGCTCGAACTTCTCGGCGACGATCATGTCTCCATATGTCCGATAGACAGGAGCGGCGAACAGCGACTGCGTCAGAAAGTCCACGAACGCGCCCTGGTCGATCCCGGACTTTCGGACGAGGGCGATGGATTCGGCCAGGCTCTCGATCACCGTGGTGATCAGGAAATTGCCGGCCAGCTTGACCACGTTGGCCGCGGGGGCCTCTTCCCCGATGACAAAGGTCTTTTGCCCGATCGCATCGAAGAGGGGCCGACAGCGTTGGACCTGTTCCGCAGGACCGGCGGCGACGACGAACAGCTTTGCCGACGCCGCGGCGTCGGGCCGGCCGAAGACGGTCGCGGAGACGAAGTGCTGCCCGTTCTCACGATGCGCCTGCTCCAGCCGACGCGACAAGTCCACGCTGATCGTGCTCGACGAGATGTGGATCGCGCCTTCGGGCAGATGTCGGAGAATGCCGTCGTCGCCGAACGCCACGTCCTCCAATGCTCGGTCGTCGCTGAGCATAGTGAAGACCGCGGCTGCTTCGCATGCGTCTGCAATGCCGGTCGCGGGTTTCGCCCCTTGTTCTACGAGCGGCTGCGTTTTCTCGGGAGTGCGGTTGTAGACCGTGACCTCGTGTCCGGCCTTCAGGAGATTCGCGGCCATGCCGGCGCCCATCTGCCCCAGGCCGATGAAACCCACTTTCATAGCGACGCTCCTTTCAGGACTCCGACGAGGATTCCAGTTCTCTCATGGTCGCATCGTCGAGCTGGATCTCCGCCGCGGCTGTATTCTCCTCCAGGTGGTCGATCTTGGACGTCCCGGGGATCGGGAGCATGACGGGCGACTTGTGCAACAGCCACGCGATCGCCACCTGCGACGGCGTTGCCCCGAGCCGCTGCGCCACGCGTTGGAGCGTGTCGCCCAGCTTGTCGAAGTTCCCGGTCGCCAGCGGGAACCAGGGAATGAAGCCGAGGTTCTCTCGCGTGCAGTAGTCCAGCACGTCCTCGGACTTTCTGTCCGTCAGGTTGTAGCGGTTCTGGACCGAGACCACGAACGCCATCCGGCGAACGGTCTCGATCTGCTCGACGGTGACTTCCGAGAGCCCGATGTGGCGGATCTTCCCTTCGCTCCGCAGCTCCAGCAGAGCAGCGATCTGGTCTTCCACGGCGACCTTGGGATCGATTCGATGGAGCTGGAAGAGATCGATCCGGTCGAGCCGGAGCCGACGGAGGCTTCCCTCGCAGGCCTCCCGCAGGTGCTCGGGCCGCCCGTCCTCGACCCATTGGCCGGGACCCGGCCGCTGAAAGCCGGCTTTCGTGGCGATTACGAGGTCGCTGGGATAGGGGTAAATCGCCTCGGCGATCAGCCGTTCCGCGACCTCCGGGCCGTAGGAGTCGGCCGTGTCGATGAGCGTGATGCCGAGGTCCACCGCGCGTCGCAGCACGGCGATCGCCTCCTGGCGGTCCGGCGGTTCGCCCCAGATTCCCTCTCCGGTCAGCCGCATCGCGCCAAATCCGAGGCGGTGGACGGGAAGGTCGCCGCCGATCGTGAATACGCCGCTCTTGGCGGCGAGCGTGTCCATCGTTGCAGTAGTCATGGTGTCTTTCCCTAAATAGTCGTGACTCTGGTCATCCACGCTTACCTTACGGGATTCGTCGAGCGAAACCTGCTCAGGGAACTCCCCTAGCGAGAGTGGAATAAACCTCATGTCGTTTCATCCCGGCCGACGCCGGGGGCGAGATTCTGCAAAAGAATCGAACTCGTTCGATGAACCCCAGTAAGATCCTCCGTCGAATGCGTTTGCGTACGAGTGTCAGCAGAAGCTTTGTTTTGGGAGGCACGAGCCGATGGACAGGCCGACGATGTTCGAACCCTACCGGGCGACCCCGGACGTTGACGTTTTGCCATCCTACTTTCCCATCCCGGGCCTCGGCATCCTGCCGATCAACGCCTTTGTGCTGAGGGCCGCGGAGCCCGTCCTCGTGGATACGGGACTGGTCCTGATGAGCGACGAATTCATGACGCAGCTCTCGTCGACCATCGATCTCGATGATCTCCGCTGGCTGTGGCTTACGCACGCCGACTCGGACCACCTGGGCAGCGTCCACCGCCTTCTCGAAGAAGTCCCGCACCTGCGGGTCATCACAACCTTCCTGGCCGTGGGGAAGATGGGCCTGGTGCGGCCGCTGCCTCTGGACCGGGTCTACTTCCTGAACCCCGGTCAGAGCCTGGGCGTGGGGGACCGGACCCTCTCGGCGGTTCGGCCGCCCACATACGATTCCCCTGAAACCACCGGCTTCTACGATCCGAAGTCCGGCGTCTTCTTCAGCGCGGACTCCTTCGGCGCCCTGATGTCCGAGCCCGTGGAGAATGCGGGCGAGATCGAGCCGGAGGAGCTTCGGCGGGGCCTGATCACGTGGACGACCGTGGACTCGCCCTGGCTGCACTTGGTGGACACCGACCGGTTTGCGAATGTGCTGAATCTTGTGCGCGACATGGCGCCGAAGACCATCCTGAGCAGTCACCTGCCCGCGGCCCACGGCATGGCCGACACCCTCCTGCGGCATCTGGAAGCCGCGCCCGCGGCGAACCCTTTCATGGGGCCGGATCAGCCGGCGCTTGAGTCGATGCTCCGACAACTGACCGCGAGATAGCTTTTCACGCGAATTGAAGGCCGCGTGTCGTCAAGAGGCGGTCCCTTGCATTCACTCCCGATCTGCGCTACCATAGTGGCGATTGGCGGAGCCTGTGCGGACATCGAAGATGCCCCGGACCTTGATCATCCTGACGCGTTGGGCGTCCTGTCCGCGGTCCGCGATGGAAACACGGTCGGAGAAGAAGAATGTTCAAGATGCTGCAGAGGGTCACCTACCAGGTGCCGGACCTCGCGAAAGCCAGGCAGTGGTATCGCACGGTTCTCGAACGAGAGCCGGCTCTGGATATGCCGTTCTTCGTCGGGTTCGTGATCGGCGATTCGATGCTGGGGCTCGTCCCCGGATCGGGGACGCCGACGAAGCCCGACGGCCGCATCGTCGCCAGTTGGAGCGTCGATGACGCCGATGCGGCGTACAAACGGCTGCTGGAACTCGGCGCGACCGTGCATACCGAGATTCGCACCGTCTGGCAAATGCGGACCGCCAGCGTCATCGATCCGTTCGGGAACGTCGTCGGGATCACGAGCAAACCGGGAGATCCGCAGAAGCAATCGGTCGAGGAGCAGCCTTCGGAGTCCGCCATGGGAGTCGCGTTCTGCCGGGCGCTCGGGGCCAGAGACGAGCGGCCTGGATTGCGCGGCCGCGACGGTCTGGCGGAGATCTTCCTCGCGGACGATCGAAAGAAGATCCTGGCGGATCGGGCGTCCCGCGAGTACATCATCCAGAAGATGGTGACGCCGGAGCTCTACGGCTATATCCTGGCGAGAACCGCCTATCTGGACCGGGTCTTCGAAGAGTCGCTTGCGGCGAACCTCCCTCAGATCGTATTTCTCGGAGCGGGGTACGACAGCCGGTCGTATCGCTTCCGCGAGCAGATCCGTGACACGCGCATCTTCGAGCTGGATGTCCGGACGACCCAGAATCACAAGCGGCAGATGCTGGCCCGCGCGAGCGTGCCGATCCCGCCCCAGTTGACTTTCGTCACGATCAACTTCAAGACCGAGAGCATCGCGGACGCGCTGTCGAACGCGGGCTTCGACAAGACCCGCGAGACCCTGTTTCTCTGGGAAGGCGTCACGTACTACCTCGCGGCCGAGACGGTCGAGAGCACGCTGGATTGCGTTCGTCGCAACTCGCCCGCCGGCAGCACAATCTGCTTCGACTACATGACGCAGAAAATGCCGTCCGTCTATGCGGGCGAGCCGTTCCAGTTCTGGATCGGCCGAGAGCAACTGCCGGCGTTCCTGTCCGAACGGGGCTACGGCCTCGTCGACGATCTGGGCCCGGCCGACATCGCCAAGCAGTACCTCACGCTGCCCGACGGTTCCCCGGCCGGCAAGACGCTTTCCTACTTCAGTTTCGCAAGGGCTTCCGTTCTGGATTGAATACCTTTTCTCAGGAGTGCAGACCATGATGGGCAGTCTGGCATATCTTCTGATGTACGTCGGCATCCTGTTCTGGTTGATTCAAGTGGGCGACCTGCTCATTCGCGACCTGCGTTTCTTCGAGAGTCACACGCACAAGCTGACGTGGTTTCTCGTCCTCGTCGCCGGCAACATCGTCGGGGCCGTCTGGTACTGGGTCTGGAGGAAACAGGTCGTTGCGGCGTCGTCCGTGCCGGAGAAACGTCAATAGCCGGCGCCAGCGGGGCCCGGACACGTTCCCCTTCGCCGGCCGCAAGGACTCCGCGGAAGGAACGCTGTCCGTCTCGGACGCCCTGCGGGTCTTCACAATCCGGACCCTGGTCGCCGCCAAAGACACCGACGCAAACAAGCTCCTGATCAAGTCGATCCTCATGGCCCGGAGTTCGCGGTTCCTATCGACGGACTTCATTCTGTAGAGGCGTTTTGACGAAGGGAGTTGCATGGGACCGCTATTTGTGATGCTCTTTTGGGCGATCTTGCTCACGCCGATCGCCATCTTGCTCGGCGTGATGCTATCTTTTGTGGCTCCCTTCATCTACTATCAAGTTCGTTCCACGCCGCTTGAGAAACGCAGACGAGGTGTCCCGTTCCGTTCGGTCATTGCCGTCGGGTTCACAGTGCTGTTCGTTCCGTCCACATGCATCTTTCTCCTTTTCCTGTCCTTTGCAGGTTCAGACGATTACTGGAACTATCGTGGAGCCTTCGACTACTGGCGCATGCCGCTCGAACCGCCATATGAATTGGTCATGATTGATGTTCCGGATGACGCCTCCATTCAGAAGTGGGACAATAGTGATGGGCCGGCGATCATCTGGGACATAGTGAAATATGAGAAACGCGGCTCTTTAATCGCAGGCTTCTGCGAAGACGATCGGGGCTTGCGCCAGCCGGCTTGGTTTCTCTTTGACTGTCAAACCGGAACCGTGTCTACGTTTGTTGACGAGCAGTCGCTGAACAACGCCTGTACTCAGGATGGATTCCCTCTGCCGCTGGCTATGAGGTCCATTCGGGAGAACTGGGATTCCTACTGGAAGGACCCGAATCGACGGAAAAAGTGATGGGCGAGAACTCCTTCGCCCGCGCGGCGAAGGCCTTGATCTGTGGGGCTATTTGTACGCCAGGGCCGCGGCGCCGAGGACGGCTATTGCGCCGCCGATGAGGGAGCGGACGGTCGGACGCTCGTGGTCGAGGAGCATGGTGAAGGGGATGACCACCAGCGGCGTGGTGGCCACGATGGATAGTACCACGCCCGTCGGGGCAACGAACAAGGCCCACTGATAGCACGCGACGCCTATCGCCGGGCCGGCCAGGGCGTTGGCGATCACCCAGGGCCAGGCTCGCCGCCAGGGGCGACTGCCGAGGGTCGGCTCCCGCGGCGGGGCGGGGGCCTTTCGCAGCCGATGGATGAGCAGGACGATGACCGTCAGCAGCAGGCCGCCGAGGATTCGCTGATAGGCCGCGGTGCCGCCGTCGATGTGCTGGCCCGCGTGCCCGGCCAGGTCGGAGGCCTTTCGCGTCAGGACGGCCCCGAAGCCCTGTCCGAACGCCGCGATCACGCCGAACAGGATTCCCACACTCCAGGCGGAGGCCGTGACGGGAGTCCGTGTGTCCGGGACCAGGGCCGCGAACACGCCCAGCAGAATCGCCGTGCCCCAGAACATCTGGTGGCCGGTCAGGTGGGTGCCCAGCCAGAGCCATTCCGCGACGGCCCCGATCGGCGCGGCCAGGCACTGGCACAGGAGCACGGCCAGTCTCGGGCCGATGCGGAAGTAGGCCCCATAGAGAGCCAGATCGCCCACGCCGAACCCGACGATGCCGCTGGCGAAGAGCCACGGCAGCCCCACGCCGCCGACGCCCTGGCCGAAGATGTGCGCCCAGAGGGCCAGCAGGCCCGTCGCCAGGATCAGCCGGCTCAAATTGGCCGGACCCGCGCCGAGCAGACGGGTGGTGCGTCCGGCGCTGACCGCCGAGATCGCCCACAGAATCGAAGTAATGATGGCCTGGATCACCTGAAGATCGCCCAACCTGCCGTTTGGCTCGAATCAAAGTGCAACAGCAGAACCGTCGCCGGCGGGTTTGTCAAGAGGGGCGGCGGGACAGGCATCTCGTTCGTAGTGACGCCGGGAGGCGTTGTCTTGGGAAGTTTGAAGTGTGAAGTTTGAAGTTTCAAGTTTGAAGCCGGAGCGGAGAAGACCCGAAGCGCGTCCTCCCTTGCTTCCCACTTGACACTTCACACTTCAAACTGCCCCGATATGCCCTTGCGGGCACACCACGAAAGGGAAGAGGTTCTTCCTGTGCGGCGCCGCAATTCTAGAGTTTCCCGAGCAACTGTCGGATCTGCTCGGCCTCCGGGGCCTTCGGGGCCAGGTCGAGGTATCGCTTGAAGTTCTCCTTCGCCGCGGCGATCTGGCCGAGATGGCGGTAGAGCAGGCCGGTGTTGTAGTAGACCAGAGGGCACTGGGCCGCCATCTGCCAGGCTTCGACGCGGGTCTTGGCCTGGTCGCACAGGGCCAGCGCGGCGCTGTAACCGTCGTTGGCGGTCGCGGCCGCGGCCTTGTCGATGGCCATTCCGATCAGCCGATTGACGACCGTTCGCTGAATCGCGGGGACCGTCGAGTCCGTCGTGTCGAGCACGGCTTGATCGTTGCGTCTGAGGATCTCCAGGATCAGTTCCTGATTCAGCCACGGGTGCAGACGGGCGTCGGCGACGATCGACTCTTCATTCGGGCGGAGCTTTGCACCGTGCTGCAGGAGAATCGCGACGACGTCCTTGACCTTCTGTGCCTTGACGCGGTTTGTCGATGCGGCCTCTATGTAGCCTTGCAGGGCGCTGTGCAGGAAGCTGTTGAACCTGTCGGACTCCATGGGGGAGGTCCCGTGGCGCAGGAGGATCTCGACGAGCTGCGGCTCGGAGGTATGGATGACGGCACGCAGCGGCGAATACCCTTCGGCACTCCCGTTGCCGACGGTCCTTGCATTCGGATTGGCGCCGTAGGCCAGCAGCAGCTCCAACGTCCGGGCGGATCGCAGCGCGGCGTTCTGTGTGAGAAGCAGGCTCACCAGCAGGGGCGTTTCACCATTGTCGCTCTTGATGGTCTGATTGGGATTGGCCCCGTGCTTGAGCAACAGCTCGACCACCTCGGGCAGCCCGGCTCGCGCGATGTCGAGCAGAAGGGGCTCGCCGGAGTTGTTGACCGCGTTGACGTCGGCCCCGTGCCGGATCAGCATCGCCGCGATCTCGACCGCCGCGGCAGGGCTGCCGCAGCGCTTCACCCGCGACAGAGGCGTTTCGCCCCGGTTGTTCCGGGCGTTGACCGGAGCTCCATGCTCGAGCAGGAGCTCGACGGCGCGGACATCCCACAGGGCCGCCCGGGCCAGCGCGGTGTCGTTGGAGGATTCCGAATCTCGCTGGTTGGGATCTGCTCCTTCCTCCAGGAGTCTCCTGACGGTGGGCAGGTCCTTGTTCTCTACGGCTTGGACCAGGGAAGTGTCGCCGTGGACCTCGCAGGACGCGCCGGCCGCCTCGACGCCGTCGATCAGGACTTTCACCGTATACCGGCCCGGGGGCTGTTTGCCGGCGCCCCGCGGACCCCAGGGGCAGGGGTGTTCGGCGCTCTCGTAGTCAGACGGGTGCGAGTCGCCGGTCAGGTCGCACAGCGTGCTGTATTCGTAGGAATCCTTCTCATGGGTCCACAGGATTGTCACGAGGGTCTTTTTCTCGAGTTTGCGTGTGGGCTGGATGCAGACCCAGGCGCTGATCCTGGAGACCTTCGTGTTGTCGAAGTCGGTGTCGAACACATCGTTGCCGTCAGGGCCCTGGCCCGGCGCGAAGAACCGCAGATCGGTGACCTTCACGCCCGGCGTCGGCGACGGACTCGCGCCGGGGCCGCCGAACCTGTGCCGGGCGAGGTCGGCGGCGTTGTCGAAGGCGAGCACGCTGAGGGTTCCTTCGAGAAACAGATACAGGGTCCCGTTTCGCAGCTCGATTTGGGCGCCGTAGCCGCGGAGGAAGTCCCAGGCCCCGCCGTCGTCCGTGGCGATGCCGACGCCGGTCCGGGTGGCGTAAAACAGCCCCGTTCCGGGCAGATAGGCCAGGTCCGTGAACTCGTCGGTCAGATGCGCGATGAATTCAGGCTCGGTCCGGCCGGGCCGGCCGATTCGGGCGATCACCTGTCCGAAGGCCACGAACGTAACGTGGCCGTCGCCCGTGACCGCGTTGATGGGGTCGGGACATTCGAAGACCTTGCGGAAACTCCGCAGCGCTCTCTTGCCCCCGGAGGGGCCTCTCTGCGGCTCGAGCAGATAGACTTCATGGTTGCCGCTGGGGCCGGGACCCGTCACGTAAAGACAATCGCCTGCGCCGGGGTGGACGTTGCACGCAGGCAGCGGCAGGCTCACCATCGGTTGAAACGGAAGGACCGCATTGGCGTCGCGAACTACCGGCTGATCCGTGAGGCCGAGATAGCCCAGATCGCGATCGGTCTGAAACAGCAGGGCCCCGCTGTCCAGGCACACCAGATTTGAAAAGGGATGCGAGAGGGAAAAACGGTATTGTCGGGTCGGATTCAGCACGAGGTTTTCTCTGGGCAGGCCCAGCCACGGCCTGCCGGAGGCATCTACGGTAAAGCGGACGTCGTACCAGCCGGTGTCCGAAACCTGGTTGGCGTTCTGCGGCGGGCAGACCCAGCGAACTTTGACCTTGCTGTCCGCGGGAAGAGCCAGCGTGACATCCGGCACAGAGATCAAGTCAAGCGACTCGGCGACCGGGTCTTCTGCCCGGCCCAGCGTCGCCAGCAGGGCGATGCACGCGATCAACGGCAAATCAATTCTGCGGACCATACGAAACGAACTCCATCACGGCCTTCTGTCCGGTGGTGAGATCTTCTTTGAAATTGCGCCAGAACTCCTGAACGTCGAAGTCCGCGCCCGCGGCCTGCATCGCATCGACCATGAACTTGGACTGGACCTGGTAGGCAACGTTGGCGTACTGGCGCCCGCCCGTCACGGCCACGGTCGACTGGGGCAGGGGGATCTTGCCGATGAAGAAGTCCGCCGTGGCGGCGATGCCGCTGGACGCTCCATCCTGGGCGGCGGCCAGGGCGATCTTCGAGACGCCGAGGAAATCGCCGAAATGGCCCGCGGCGTCTTCATCGAGCACTCGTTTGACCATCGCTTCGCCCGCCAGCCCCGCGGCCTCCGAGGTCGTGTAGACATACAGATCGGACAACATGGCCGTGACGACCGCGTCGGCCGGACGCTCTATCGATTGGATGGACTTCTGAAGAGTCCCGGCCTCCTGCAGGGTGAGCCTGGGGCAGTCCGGGGCCGCCACCACGGGCAGGCTCAAGGCCAGGGCCTCGCGGCCGTCGTCCGGCAGTCCCGGCACGCTCACCGCCTTGCTCCAGAGCTGATTGCGCCGGACCTCGGCGATGTCGAGCAGGGTGCGGTCCTCGGTCGTGGCGGCGGGGGACTGAGACAGCACGTCGACAAGACTCTGATACTGGCCGGCCTGTTGCCACTCGATCGGAGAAAGTCCCGCCCGACCCTGGGGTGTAAGGGGAATAGAGGGGCCGAACGATTCCACATAGGGCCGCACCGCGGCTGCCGGGCGTGCACCGCCGGCGACCACCGGCGTTTGTTCGTTCCCTGCGGGAGCGTCCGAGGGCGCCTGGAAGCTGGCCACCAGCAGTTGCCTGGCTTGCTCGAAGAGTCTCTGCCGTTCCGCGGCCTGGAGTTGCTGTTGTTGTTCGTGTTGCCGCCGCTCCTGCTCGGCCTGCTGCTGCCACATGGCCTGCAGTTGTCGCAATCGCTGTTCCTGTCCTCGCTTTCTCTGTTCTTCGGCCGCCTCAGCCAGCCGTTCGGCCTGTTCATCGTCCCCCCTCAGCATCGCGTCGAGTTCGGCATCGTTCACCTCGACCTCAGGCTTCTTGAGCAGCTCCCGCCAGCCGGGATGGGTGATGTCCCACGACCGTTCGGTGCCCTCCTGGTCCATCGTGGGAGGAGGGACATCGGGGACTTGCCCCAGGGCGGCAAGCGGCAGAGCGAATATCATCAAGATTACAGACAGAGACAGATACGATCTTGTCAGATGCAT
>JBDKUU010000582.1:0-3574 GCA_039679525.1 Phycisphaerales bacterium
CCGCCTGGCCGGCCATGGGCCGGATCGACAGCCCGTCGATGGAAATCGAGCCGTTGAGTCGAAAGCCGAAGGCCCCCGCTTCCACGCGGGTATTCATCAGACGTCCGACCTCGGCGGCCACGATGCCCGGCAGCGACCGGCTCAGCCAGACCGCCGCCCCGACGATCAGCACGCAGAGGATAGCCGTGGCGATCAGCAGGCGGCGAAGAAGACGCCGCCACCGTTGCTTCCTCTGGTCCTTCGGCACTGGGTACGAGTAGACGAAATGCGCCATGGCACTGCTTCCGTGAGACCGCCGCTACGACCGGCGACGGATCGCCTTGTCGGCAATATCCCGACGATAGTAGGCGCCTTCGAACTGGATGCGATCCACCGCCTCGTAGGCCCGGGCTTTGGCCGCCGCGATCGTCTCGCCGACCGCGGTCACGCCCAGCACGCGACCGCCGCTGGTGACCACGTTCCCATCCTTGAGCTTCGTGCCGCCGTGGAAGACCATCACGTTCTCGAGTTGGGCCGCTTCCTTCAATCCGGTGATGACCTTGCCTTTCTGGTAATCGCCGGGGTAGCCGCCGGAGGCCATGACGACGCACACGGACGGACGCGGGTCCCATCGCAGCGTGACGTCTTCCAGCGTGCCGTTGCAGACCGCCAGGCACACCTCGAGCAGGTCGCTCTGAAGCCTCATGAGGATCGGCTGCGTCTCGGGGTCGCCGAATCGGGCGTTGAATTCGAGCACCCTCGGCCCGCCGCCGGTCATCATCAGACCGGCGTACAGCACGCCCCGGTACGGCGTGCCGTTACGGTTCATGGCGTCGACGGCGGGCACCAGGATCTCCCGCGTGATCCGGTCCATCATCGTCTCAGTGACGATCGGGGCCGGGCTGTAGGCGCCCATGCCGCCGGTGTTCGGCCCAGTGTCGCCATCGCCGATGGGCTTGTGGTCCTGGGAGGATTCCATCACGTAGATGCTGTGGCCGTCCACGAAGGCCAGGATCGACGTCTCCTCGCCAAGCAGCTTGTCTTCCACGACGATCCTCTCGCCGGCGTCGCCGAAGATCCGGTCCACCATGACCCTCTCGGCGGCCAGAATGCCGTCGGAGGGTTCGTCGCAGACGATCACGCCCTTGCCCTTGGCCAGTCCGGCGGCCTTGATCACCACGGGCTCGTCCCGGCTGGCGATGTAGGCTTTGGCGTCGCTGAACCGGTCGAAGACGCGGCCTTCGGCAGTGGAGATCGACCCGGCCCGCATCAACTGCTTGGCGAAAGCCTTGTCGGCCTCGAGCTGCGCCGCGCCGCCGCTGGGGCCGAACGCCTTGATGCCGGAGGCTTCCATCACGTCGACGATCCCCTTGGCCAGAGGTTCCTCCGGTCCGACAATGACCAGACCGACGCGTTTCTCCCGAGCGAAGCCGACCAGGGCGGGGATGTCGGTATCCTTGATATCGACGTTCTGGCCGCACTGGGCCGTCCCGGCGTTGCCGGGAGCGATATATAGCTCGTCAAGCTGCTTCGATTGCTTGAGTCTCCAGGCAATTGCGTGTTCGCGTCCGCCGCTGCCGATCAGCAGTACATCCATCGTCAATCCTTTGTCATCCTCGGAAGCCCCGACGCATTGCGCCGCGTCAAACGCCCCCTGACCACGGTTCAGTACATTCCCAGCCGCTGCACAGCGATGAGTCCGCCATGCCGCGGATAGGCCATGAAGCAAAGGAAGTACTGTACCAGAGGACCGCTTCCGGCTCAAGTCGATCTTGCCGACCGACGAGGCGCGAAGGAAATGCCCGCCTGCCGGATCAGACTTAGGAGCGGCGAGAGAACGACGCGAACGGCACTGTGGGTCCGACCCTACCGGAGGGCGTACCAGGCGACGCCTTCGTAATTCCATGTTTTCGGACGCTTGGCGATCGCATTTTCTTTCTCGGCCTCGTCGATGGTGTAGAGATAGTCGCCATTGAGGGTAGACCAGAGACGATACACCGGACAGGTCATCTCCGGCTGCAATCCGGAAGGATAGACGTAGAAGGCGACCCCTTCGAAAGTCCATACCTTCGACTGCTCCTTGATGAGCGTGGCTTTCTCCTGCTCGTCGATTGTATAGAAGTGACCGGCGAACTTGTCGGACCAGAAACGATACACAGGACGGGTCAGCGGATCGGAGTTGTCGCAGAACGCGGCGAACGCCACCCCTTCATAGGTCCACACCTGCGAACACTGCTTGAGCAGCCACTCCTTCTCGTTGCTGTCGATCGTGTAGAAATGCTTGCCTGTCTTGGGCGACCAGAAACGATGCACATCGCGCAGCGACGCTTCAAGCAATTGACCGTTCTCGATCAACAGGTTGTCCAGAAACGCCTGCCCCGAGGCCAGACTCAATCCGTCGGCGCCCCCGCCAAGCCAGACGTACAGCGGCTTGCCCCCCCACTCGCCTTTGAGCAGACCGGGAAACATCATCCATGCGTGATCCGCGCCATAGCCGCTGCCGCCGACGTAGAGTTCATCGGCCTGGGCGTTGTACGACATGTACATCGTCGCGCTGTTGGAGGACCGCGCGGCCTTGGTCGTGTCGCTGGAGATCTTGTCGATCGTCGTGTACCAGAAATACGCACCGAGATCCGACGCGCCGATTCCGATGCCGATTTGCTGTTGCCGCGGGTTCTCCGCATCGAGGGTCAGACCAAAACCCACCCAGCCCTTCGCGTAAGTCACCGGGATGTACTCCAGGTCCACCTTCATGGAGAAGTCGGCATTCGGATCGAATCGCAAGGAGTTCGACACATACATGGCCGAGCCTCCGGCTGCGAACGAGGTGGTGCGAAGTTCGAGACGCTGATTGGTCTCCTCGAGCGTGCAGTTGGCCGAGTCCTCCGCGTACGTTCGCCAGATGCCGTTCCTCTCGTTGTCGTCGAAGTTCTCGCGCAGCACCGGCTGCCCCAAGGCCACGGTCGGCGTTCGATTCACTCCGATCACCTGCCCCTCGTCCTGGCCTTCGAATCCCCCAGCTACACCCCCGACAATCACGACAGCCGCGACGACCATAGACACGATGCGAATCACAGCTTGCATGTCCCTACCTCCTATTAGGATTCCCAGAATCCGTTCGCCGCTCGGGCTCCACGAGCGAATCATGCGCTAAGTTTACGCGAGATCCGTCTCATGAGACTCCTGGCGAATACACAGTACTTCGTTGCCAAGCGTGAGGGTATGCCCCGCAATCGATGCGTCAGGACCACTCGCACACTCTGCAAGGCCGTCGCTGAAACTGCGGACCACCGTGTCCTGACTCCGGCCGCTCCTCCATGGTTCTGTCTTTATAAGCTGGGCCCGATTCCAGTGTCAAGCTCAGAAATCTAAGGTTTTGGCTCATCTCGGAACAACAACTCCAGCCCCCTCCTCGTCCCCGGGCCGGGGCGACAAGCCCGATAACGGCCGGAACCGAAACGCCCCGCCACCTGGGGTCCGCGTCGATCCGTCAGTCGCAGTGCCCCCCCGTCACACCCGATCGATGTCACTGAAATCGCCATATCTCCTGTATCCTCCCTACGTTCCGAACCCGTCCCATAAAGAGTAAAGCTTT
>JBDKUU010000583.1:0-8272 GCA_039679525.1 Phycisphaerales bacterium
GTTCGGAACCAGAACCCGGTGGAAAGCTAAGAAAGGTTGCCACAGAGGTCACAGAGGGACACAGAGAAGAGCGAGAGGGTGAAGGGAAGAACGCCGCCACTTGTGAGCCGCTCGTCTGTTCGCCCGATTCTTGCCCTTCCGGCTCTGTGCCCTCTGTGCTCTCTGTGGCAGAAACTCCCCTCTTGGCTTTGAATTCGCAGAGCGGCTTTGCGGTCGATCATGAGGCCGTGGCAGGGGCGGAATTGGGTTCGTTTGGCGAAGATGGGGCGGAGGGAGTTTCAAGTTTGAAGTGTCAAGTTTCAAGTGGGAAAGGACCGATCTGTGGCAATGGCTCTGACTTCACACTTCACACTTCAACCTTGACACTTCTTGAAGAGAAGATAACGCCTCACGGCGTCACTACGAACGAAGAGGGATGCGCGGCGGGGGCGGGGTCCGGGGCTGCGGCCGAGACGCTTCACGCTTTCCCCTTCGCGCTTCACGAGTCCGCGTGCGAAACGAAGCCAATCGCGGGAGAAACGCCGGCTTGGCCGGGGCGGCGGACGCCGGAGGGCGGCGGGCAGGGGCCTCATGGCAAAGGCGAGTACGAAAGGGCCGGATGAACGATACGTTTGACTTTTCACTTTTTCCTTTTTACTTTCTTAGCTTATGCCGGCAAACCTGACACCAGCTTATAAAGATGCGGAAGAGCGATTCCGGGCCGCGGAGAGCAACGAAGACAAGATCGCGGCGTTGGAAGAGATGCTCCGGGTGATCCCCAAGCACAAGGGGACCGAGGGCTTGCAGTCCGACCTCAAGCGCAAGCTCAGCCGGCTCAGGGAGGCCCCCGCGGAGAAGAAGGCCGCGACTCGCGTCGATATCTTTCACATCCCGCGGTCCGGGGCCGGTCAGGTGGTCCTTCTGGGCATGCCCAACACAGGCAAGAGCGCCATTCTCGCGGCCCTGACCAAGGCCAAGGTCGTCGTTGCGGACTTCCCGTTCGCGACCCAGGTCCCGGTGCCGGGGATGGTCCGTTACGAGGACGTGCAGATTCAGCTCGTGGACATGCCGCCGATCACGGCCGAGTACAGCGCCCCCGGCCAGGTGGGCACCTACCGCAACGGCGACCTGATCGCCCTGGTGATCGACCTGTCGCAGGACGTCGAGGAGCAGATCCTCATCCTGATGGACTATCTCGAATCGAAGAAGCTGCTGGCGGACGGCAAGACACCCGCCACGGATGAGCAGGGCAACGTCCAAGGCAGGAAGGCCGTGTGCCTGTGCACGAAGGCGGACCTCGCCCCGGAAGGGGCGTTCGATCTGGTCAAGAAGTCGTGCGACAAGATGGCCGAGTTCCTGATGCTTTCGATTCCGACGGGCGAGGGGCTCGACAAGCTGGGCGAGATGCTGTTTCGCCAGCTCGGCATCCTGCGGGTCTACGCCAAGCCCCCGGGCAAGCCGGCGGACATGAACGATCCGTTCACCGTCCCTGTCGGCTCGACGGTCCAGGACCTGGCCCTGGCGATTCATCGCGAGCTGGCCGAGAAGCTCAAGAGCGCCCGCATCTGGGGCACCGGCGTCTACGACGGCCAGAGCGTCCAGCTCACTCACACCCTCCACGACAAGGACGTCGTCGAACTGCATTTCGGGTGACCTATGTCTCGCAGAGGACTCCTCGTCGGCTTCATGCTGATCGCCGGCGTTCGGGGAGCGGCCTTTGCCGGGCTGCCGACAAAGACGCCGAACGCCTCGGAGGTTCTGCACCTGACGTTCGCGGAACGCAGTCCGTACAGCGAGCCGAACGTCGTGCTCGGTCGGATGGAGTACAGCCGGCAATCGACCGATGTGAAGGCCTTCGAGTACGACCTGACTCGGCTGTCGTTCGAGGTCGTTGTCCCTCGCAGCTACCGTCCGGACGTGTCCCATGGTCTGTTCGTCTGGATGGGCGTGACGGACGTCCCGCCGGCATGGAGGGACGTGCTGGCTCGCCACAAGCTGATCCTGGTCGTCGCCAATACTCGCAAAGGGCACGTGGCCGTCTATGGGCAGGCGCTGGACGCGGTGCACAACCTGAAGAGGCTCTACAGCATCGACGAGAGCCGGGTCTACGCTTCGGGCTTCTCGGCCGGCGGGCAGATGGCGACCATGATGGTTCGCGGATTCCCCGAGGTCTTCCGCGGCGGGCTGTTCCTCATGGGCGGCTATTTCTATCATTCCCGCGAGACGGGGAACGGGCAGCGCGAGCCGACGATCGAGGGCTCATCCCCGTCGTGGAAGGGGCCGCTCGATGAGATCAAGAAGACAGCGAGGCTGGTGATGACGAAGGCCGGCAACGACACGCAGTGGACCGCGGCGGAAGGGCGATCCGACTATCAGGCCCTCTCGCTCGACGGATTCACTCATGTGACTTATCTCGAAGTGCCCGGTCTCGGGCACGCGCCGCCCAACGCCGGCTGGTTCGAGAAGGGCGTCGCGGCGCTGGATTCCGTGGAGCCGTTGACTCCGCCTCTCGTCAGTCCGACGACGGACTCGAATCCCTCGCCCGGCCAGATCGCCCAGGCCCGGCGCCTTCTGGCGACCGCGCGGTACTACCTGGAGCGCGAGCCTCCCAGAGGAGTCGACAAAGCCGTTCAGGATCGAGTCCGCAAGACCTATCGGGAATCGGCCCGAACGTATCTGAAACGGACGCTGGACGAGTACCCTGCGACGCCCGCCGGGGCTCAGGCTCGCGAGCTATTGTCCCGAGCCGATCTCGTCGAGCAGTGAATCGCCCCTGGCGACCTCGTCGGCGGCTTGTTCCATCTTCTTTTCGCGGGGCATCTCGTCGACCTGGTGGAGCAGCTCGCCGACAGCGAAGACCGCGGCCCCCACGCCGGCCCCGGCGCCGCATTCATCGGACTGGTGCCCGACGATCGCGCCGACCGCCGCGCCCGCGAGGCCCGTCATGTAGATCTTATGATACTCCAGGTTCCGGCAGCCGCCGGAAAGGACGACGCAGACCGATGCAAGAATTGCGACG
The DNA here is from genome assembly GCA_039679525.1 of Phycisphaerales bacterium. Lineage (GTDB taxonomy): Bacteria > Planctomycetota > Phycisphaerae > Sedimentisphaerales > Anaerobacaceae > PLanc-01. Next base: position 2,999 of record JBDKUU010000583.1, read on the forward strand.
ACAAATATTCCGCGGATTCTCGTTGACATTTCCGCCCTCCACAAAAGACACATCGTCTCCTGAACCACTGCGGTTGCAGGTCTCTACTATCCGCATAGTATGGTACCACAAAGGCAGCCTGGTGCAAGAGTCTTTGCAGTTCTCACGGGAGCGGGACTGTGGTATCGTGCTGAAGCAGATGTGGCAGCCAATACAATAGGAGTGACGATCATGATGAGAACAGTCGTGCTCGGATCGCTCATCGCGGTCCTGGGAACGTGCGTGTGGGCAAATGACAGGTCTGAGACCTCGGGCAAGGTCGTGACATATGCCGCGCCGGCGGGGGACTTCCTGTCGAGCGACTACTCGGTGCAGGCCGGGGGACAGAAGGTGGACGTGTACGGGGCCCGCGTGCTCGATGCGCCGTTCGCGGGCAAGGAATACGACTACGGCGGCCCGTACTCCTTCGCCAACTTCGACATGTCCGGCCCGGTCACGGTCCGCGTGACGTCCGCGCGGCCGCTGGGCAACACCGTGATCCGGCCGGCGTCGGCGGGCGTTCGCATGACCGTCGTGGACGACCATACGCTGGACCTGGCGATGGACCGGCCGTGCAAGGTCAGCGTCGAGCCGGACGGCAAGAAGTCCCCGCTGCTGCTGTTCGCCAACCCGCTCGAGACGAACGCCCCGAAGGCCGGCGACCCGAACGTCGTCTACTTCGGGCCCGGCGTGCACAAGCCGGAGAAGATCGTCCTGGGCAGCAATCAGACGCTGTACCTGGCCGGCGGATCGTTCGTCAAAGCGGAGGTCCTCGCGGAGGGCTCGAACATCCGGATCCTCGGCCGCGGCATCCTGGACGGCTCCGATTGGGAATGGCGCAAAGGCCCGATCGGCAACCTGATCGCGATCCGCAACAGCAGCAACGTCCTGGTCAGCGGCATCACGCTTCGCGGCTCGTCCCACTGGACGATCGTGCCCAAGAGCAGCCGGGGCGTGACGATCCGCAACGTGAAGCTGTGCAACTCCCGCGTCCAGAACGACGACGGCATCAACCCGTGCAACTCGCAGGACGTACTGATCACCGACTGCTTCATCCGCAGCGACGACGACTGCGTCGCCCTCAAGGGGCTCGACTTCAGCGGCGACAACAGCAACGTCGAGAACATCACCGTCGAAAACACGATCCTCTGGTGCGACCGGGCGAGGATCTTCCTGCTCGGGCACGAGAGCCGGGCCGCCTTCATGCGGAACATCACGCTGCGGAACCTCGACATCATCCACTTCACGATGACGCCGTTCCTGCTGGAGCCCGGCGAGGACATGCGTCTGGAGAATGTCACGGCCGAAGACATCCGCATCCACGGCGAGGGCCAGCGGGAGCTCATCCGCCTGCGTCCCGTGGTCAACCAGTACATGCGGAACAAGGTGCCCGGCTTCGTTCGCAACGTGCGTTTCCGCAACGTGACGCTCGACGGCGCGCCGGGCGACTACCTGGTCCAGCTCGAAGGCGCCGACGCCGCGCACGACGTGCAGGACGTGACGTTAGAGAACGTCACGATCCTGGGCTCGAAGCTGACGAAGGAATCGCCGCGGCTCCAGATCGGCGGGCACGTGCAGAACGTCAGCTTCCACGTTGAGGCTCAACCCGGCCGCTGACCGGCGGCCGCCGAACGCCGAGGAAAGAGCCGATTGTTCACGGAGTCGGGTCTGCGTCTGACCCTTAGCTCGTCGCATCTTTTTACTGTTTTTTTGTATGTTTTTACTTGTTTTCTATTCCTTCTCTATCATAATGGCCGCTTGGAAGTGGCTGCGGATGGGTGATCTTCGCTGAGACGTGCCGGCGATCAGTCACTGAATCGTGATATTCCTATAACAAGAGATTCGGAAAGGAGCGCATCTATGAAACGTGTCGGTCTTTCCCTTTTGATGGTGGCCCTGTCTGTGGGACTTCTCTCGGGTTGCGCTTTCACCAACGAGAATGTGAAACTGGATTTCTCCCCGTCGGGCTATTCGTCCGTTTCAACGGGCGGGACGACCATTCATCTGGACAAATTGAAGGATGCGAGGGGTGTCGCTCCCAATCTGATCTCCTACAAAGGTGTGCAGGGAAAGACCGGCGGGCAGTACCTCAACGACGTTGAGATCTCCGAATTCCTGACCGACTCGATCAGGCAACTGCTCGTGCAGATCGGCTACAATGTGGATTCGTCCCAATCCGACTTCGCCTTGACGGGTGAGATCTTGACGTTCGACTCGAACTGCATCATGGGGTTCTGGAGCGGATCTTTTGAGGCGACAATCCAGGTCAACCTGCGGCTGGTGAAGAACAAGGACAACTCCATGGTGTGGAGCGAGACGCTCAGCGGTCATGGGAAGAAGGGCGGGGCGCAGGTCGATCGGTGGGGCAATCGAAAGCTGGCGTTCGACTTGGCGTTGAATGACCTGATGAAGAACATTGCGTCGTCGGAGACGTTCAAGGCTGCCTTGAACAGGTAGAGCCATCTGTCGCAGGCGAGAGGACAAGGAGACGCCAGGGACAGTCTGGTGCGCCGCGAAGGCGCAGAGGACCGGCGGATGAGAGATCGGTCCGAGGAGTCTCCGGTTCGCCTCGGCAGTCACCCGGGCGACGCGTCGCGGCAATCGGCCGCGTCGCGTCGCTTGGGGTCAAGGCTGTGGATTGCGGCATAGGAGGGAAGCGTGGAAGCTCCCGTGGGATCGCAGAATCCACGGGATGTTTTGCCCGCGGGGCCGCAGGTTGACGGTGTAGCTGGAAGCGGTCACGTGCCTGTTTACCGGCCCGCGATGCGTTCTCGAATGACATGATAATGCTCGGCGCGGTCGTCGGTCCGCATGATCTTGGGCAGAGGGGCTCCGTCCCATTCCAGGACCGTCCGGCTGAGCAGGCGAGAGCCTTTGAGGCGGTCGAAACGTTGCCAGGTCCCCGCTGCGTTGAAGACGAACATGCGAGTGACGCGTCGTTCATTGCAGACCAGGGCCCAGTTTCCATCCGGCTGTCCGTACAATTGCGCGGCCTCGGAGGGGCCGTTCCACGGGACGATCAAGTCCGCGACGAGTTCTTCGAGCAGCCATCGATTCGAGAACGGCAGGGACTTGCTGAGGACTTGTCCGTGGCCGTCCGGGGCGATCTTCGCCGCGTAGAGGGTGCTTCCGATGTCCGTTATGCCCACGACGGACAGGCCGCCCTCGGGAGACGGTTTGACGATCTCGGTCAGGGAAATCTCCCGTTTGCCCCAGCGGATCAGAGTCCGGAAGACCGCCTTGGAGACGTCGGGACGCGGATAAGCTCCAAGCAATGCCGACCGCCGGACGGCGTTGTCGATCGGGTCCCCCAGCGACTGTCGGGACGCGCAGCCCGACGCCCCGGCAAGCAGTCCCATCAGAATGAACCAGGCCGCACGCTTCACGATTTGGATTTCCCGGCTTCGTTGGGATCGGGTTTCTCTTCCGGGGGAAATACCGCCCGGCATGCGTCGGACGCGTCGGGCGACGAGAACGTGCCTTCCGGGACCGGTCGATTGCGCAGCTCCTGGCGGAACCGCATCTCCGTCGTATCGACGTCCGACTCCCGGATGACGACCCGGTCGACGCCGTAATCGCCGGAACGTTTCTCGACGTGGATCTCTATACGGCGGATGTACTGGGCGAGAGCCTCGCTGCGGGGCACGAGGCAGATGGAGCCGCCTTCCGCGGAGGGCACGACGCTGATCTCGAACATCTTGCGGTCGGCGTCGAAATCGCCCTGGATCCAGCGGCCGATCTGTCGCAGCATCTGGCCGATGGCCGTGACGCTGGGGTTATTCAGGAGATGCCACTTGTCCTCGCTGAAGGCGTAGCATCGCACCTTCTTGCCGTCATAGACCATCAGCGACCGCACCGGCGAGACGATTTCATAGCGAACCGAACCCGGCCGGGAGAAGAAGATCATCCCTTCGGACACCAGGTTGACGTCCAGCATGTCCAGGTGCTTGTGCTGGACGAAGCGCGTGGCGAACGTGCCGTACGGTTCGCGGGATTCCCGCAGCAGCCGCAAGAGATCCGGCTGCTGCGGGGCATCCACCTGTTTTTCCGACGCATCGGCAGGGACCGCGACGAACAGGATCGCGGCCAGGAATGAGACGCAGAGCCGCGTCGCGCGGATGCTGCCGTCAATTCTGGATCGCGGTGACCTTGCCGTTATCATCGAACTCCACTGCGTAGGCGTCATGTCGGCCCTTCCAATAGATCCACGTGTTCCCATCGGTCGACGGCGTCCGATGCTTGGCAGGGTAGCCCAAGGCGATCATCACGCCCTGTTTGCTCATTCCGACCATGGCCTTTCCGGCCTGAATGCCCTGCTGATCCACATCGCTCAAGCCTTCATAGCTGACCGGCGTGGGCGATGTGATCATGCTGACATAATCCTTGGGGGACATGCCCATCCGGCTGGAATTGAATTCCATCGTGATCGGCCTGTTCGCGCTCATGTCCACGACGTAGATTCTGCTGCCGAGCGCTTCGATTCGAATCTTGGAGTTGTACGGCAGCATGTCGTGTCCCGGCCACTCGGTCCAGTTGGCGTAACTGGCCTTGTTCTTACCGTCTTCGGCGATGAAGTGAAGATTGTACCGGGTGTAGAGGCCGTCAGGGGTCCTTACATCGCCCGTTTGGCCGCTCTGGCCGCTCTCGCAGGAAGAGCATGCCACAATGATCGAACCAAGCAACAGAGCCAGCAACCATTTTGCCTTCATAGCGTTTCTCCATTCTCTCCAACTATAGTCTTGTACGGAAGCCTTTCCGGCACGCATATGGCGGAAATCGTATTTGCTGCGCGTCACTCTGTCAAGTTCCACCCGGCACAAAGTCGCCGACGGAATTTCACCCGCGCCGCGCCGGGGCCGGGAGCGACGGCGCCACTCTACAGGTACCAGCCGAACCCGAGCACGACCGAATTGATTCCGCGGTTGTCGTCGTTCAGGCCTCCGTTGGACACGTGATGAGCGCGAAGGCTGATGAAGTACGATCCCTTTCGAACGCCGAAGCCGGCCACCGGGTTGAAGTTGACGCGGCAGCCCTGGCCCTCGCGCTGGAAGTCCGTATAGATCACTCCGACCCCGGCCTCCACGTACGGGACAATCGAGCCCTCTTTCGGGGAGCCGAACTCGTAGACCGCCAGGAAATTGCCCGAAGCCATCAGACGCTCGCCGGAGAAATCGCTTCCTGTCGCGGCTCCCGCGTCGACCTCCAGGCGAATGCCCAGCCCGTCCGGCGCCCGGTGCGGCCAAATGTCGTCGTAGT
>JBDKUU010000584.1:0-4684 GCA_039679525.1 Phycisphaerales bacterium
AGAGCAGATTGCGGATCGCGTTGGCCCTGTCGATCGCGGCGTGTGCGCTATTCGCGTCGCCCGCGTTGGCCGCCTGGATCACGGCCGCTATAAACAGCATGCGATAGTTCTCTGCCATCTCACCCCACGGGCATTCCTGCTCTGCGATCCGCAGCTCCGTGAGCTCGTACGGATCGAAACGGTCCTCGACCTCGTCTACGCGGATCCGGTAGTGACTGGCGACCCGGAGCCGGAATCGCCGCTCGGGGTCGTCTCTGAGTTTTTTCGGGCCGCAGCCTCCCCGGTCGCGCCGAAGCCGTTCACCTCCATGCACGCGGACCAGAGCGGCCGGAAATCGGCCTCGTTCATATCCGCTATCTGCAGGATGTGATCGGTTTTGAACACCGGCCGCCCGGCACTGTCACGCAGACACCACACGATCAGCCGTTCATCCGAATAGGCATCCTCACCGCCGGGGCCGCCCGCCTTCTGACATTCGGACCAGTAGGCCTTCGCCTCCTGGCGGGACAGGCCGTGGGCGTAGACCTTGCGGCCCATGTAGGAAACTTCCTTGACCCGCCGCTTGCGGCCGTTCGCGATGATCTCTTGTGCCGTTAACTCTTCCATTCGTTCGTCCTTTCCGATGTCTGTTCCGTCGATTACGGTGCCGTGTAGGCCCATTGGGTCTCCGGCTCGAAAGTGCAGGAGAACTCCTTCTTACGGTCCGACCCGATCGCCATACTGCTGACGTTCGACACGTAGGCGGCGCCGGCCCATGTGCCTTCTCCAGTCTTCGTGATCGTTAACGTATCCGTCACCGGGGCATTTGCGTTGCCCATCGTCCGCAATGCGGCGTAGATCGTCGCGTTCCAGTGCAGCCGCAGCGTGATCGGACCGTTGGCGTGCTTGATCGGGTAGGCCGTTCCGGCATTGTTTGAATCGTCGGCCTTGTAGACCCGGTCGAACTCCATCGACAACTCGTCCGTGTTGATCTCCTTGATTCCGGTGATCGCTCCCAGCGAAACACCGACGCATGTAAAACCGAGCAACTCGCTCATGATCTATTCCTTTCCCGGCCCGCGGGCCGCGGTCTTGGGGTCTATGGCCCGGTTATCAGTCGATGCCGATCGCGACGATCTTGTAGGTCAGCGTGCTGGATCCCGTGCCGTTGTGCTCCAGCTTGAGGTTCTTGTTCGTCGTGATCGTGATGCCATCCGCATTCGGGGCGGACCAGATGAACTTGCCGCCCGGCGGCAACGTCAGGATGTCACTCGCATCAGCGAAGATTCCGACGGGCGTCGTGCCGCCGCCGACCAGCAGGGAGGCGTCTGTGCTCGTATTCTCGATGTAGACGAACTTGAGTTTCGTCAGCGTCAGGAGCGTGCCGAACGGGTCCAGCAGGGCTCCGGAGGCGTAGAGATCCAGCGTCTCGTTCGCCCCGTCGGCAAGCGTTCGGGAATCCTGGAAGATCATGTTCGCCTGGTTCGCCCCGGTTCCGTTGGCGAACGAGATGGGGGCGTTCAGGCTCAGGTCATTCCGCGATGTGCTCAGATCGAGGGCACTGGTCAGCGACGCCCCGATCACGATGTTCACTGTAGCTGTCAAGGCCATACGTTGCTCCTTTTTGTTTTTGGCTATTGGCTATAAGGGTTTGTTTTCGAGACTTCGAACGAGATTCGGACCGGGATGGAGACGAGGGTCGCCTGCGTCGCGGTGTCCACGACGATCTCCCAGGGCAGCGGCCGGATGTCGTAGGCCAGGCCGCCGCAGTAGGGGGCATGCTTCGACATATCGGCCGTGAGCAGCTCCGTCCCGATCCGCCTGTGGATATCCGCAATGATCTGCGTGATCCGCGTATCGACTACTGTCGATGTGGTGCCCTTGCCGAGGATCGTGACCACGCAATCGAACTGCACCTGCCAGCAGAAGTGCTCGGCATCCTCATTCGCGACGTCTTCCATCGCCGAATTGCCGATCGCGCAGACCGCGGTGAGGTCGGTGGTCGCATCGCCCGCAAGCTGCAGTTCCTCCGGCCGGGTCGCCCCCAGGGTCTGGGCGTAGCCGTTCGCCTCCGTGATCGAGGCGATCATGGCATAATGCCACTGGGCAATCTGCTCGAGGATGGGCGTCGGCATCAGTCGATCTCCCCCGTGTCCGGGCGGGCCCCGTAGGTCGTCGAGACGACCACCATCTTCGGCGTCGTCCCATCCCGCAGGTAATACGTGATCGTATAGGACCCGGCGCCGGGCGACACCGTTACGCGGCCGCACATGAAGGACAGCAGGCACTCGAAGGCACTCTCCAGCGTCTCACCGTCTACTTCCTCCGCCATCAACGCGGTCACCACGTCCGCCGCAGAATGCGTCGAGAAGCCGGTCGCTTTGTACTGCGATGGGTTGTCGAGGTCCGCCTGGGCCGTCGCCAACGCGGACGCCGTCGCCAAGGCCGTCAGCGTCTCGCCTGTGCCCAGCGCCGTCACTACGTCCGCCGCCGTCGATTGGATCCCGAACGTGTGCATGGCGATCGCCGAGACGCTATCCACAGTTGCCTTGACGATCACGAGGTAGTTCTTGCCCACCTCATAGCCGGCGGCCGCCGTCAACTGCACCCGCGTGTAATACGCGCCGGTGATGCCGTCGAAGGGCGACGCGGGCGTCATATCGACGTCCTCCGCGATGCCGGTCGTGGACCCATCCTCATAGATCGAGTAGGTCAACGTCGTCGGCTGGTAGGCGGCGCCCGTACTGAACCGGTGCGTTGCGGCCGGGATCGCGACGTACCCATCGATCTTGAAGTTGTCGCCGAGATTGTCCGCAGCGGCTAAGGACGCGAAAAGGACGCATAAAGAGAATGCCACTCGTTTCATTGCACAACGCCTCCAAAGATCGGGGACCGCATGGGGCCTATGATGCCGATGCCGCCGGCGGAACCCGTGGTAAAACTCCATTCCTCGCCCGGAACACTCAGGCCCTCCTGGTTGACGTAATCAGCCCGCCAGTAGTAGGTCGTCGATGGATCGAGACTTGGGCACTGGTAGGACCATGCGCCGCTGCCCAGGACGGTCGCGACATAATCGTCCTCCGTCAGCGGGGTCTCGTCGTCGAGATAGATCCGCACGCCATAGCTGCCGGCAGCCGGGACCCAGGTGAGCGGAGGGGCGAGAGCGACATCGATCTCTTCATCCTCCGGCGACGGAGTCGATGGCTCGTGCGTCCACGGTGTTCCGTAATCGCCCCGCAGCTCGGACCATTCATCGAACGCCCACACGGGGGAATACCATGAGAACAGATAGCCGTCCGCGTAGGTCTCCAGGCCGAGATCGTGCTGGGCCCGGCAGAATTCCTGGTAACTGTCCACGTAATCCAACATGGAACTATCGCCGGCGGCCGTCGCGAACTCGTCGTCGAGACCCATCATGTAGAGGGCCAGCAGATTCGGCGCCCAGGGACCCTGCCCGCTGAATCGATAGGTCTGATTGTGCGTCTCCGGGTCGCCGTAGTCGGTGGATTCCTCCGCCGGCTCTGTGGGACCCCGGCCCCGCCAGTTCGGAAAACCTGCCTGCCAGGTTACCATCTCGGATGAATCGTAAAAGGCATCGTTGGTCGAATCGATCTTGAGTGCCCGCGCGTGGCCATAATGGACCATGTCACCAAGTTTGAAGGTCTTGCCGCTGCCCGTCTCGCCGTCGTAGACCTCGCTGAGTGTGATGTGGGTGGCGTCCGTCCACGTTTCAACCGTGTAGACCCGGGCCGTCTCGTCATACGCCCGGTTGTCGCCCACCACGCCAAAGAAGAACGTCTCCCCCGGATTGGCCGCCGGCCAGTTCGCCCCGTCGCCGACGACCTCCGCGCTGCCGTTCGTCACGGTCACCGTGCCGGTCGAATACTGATAACTGCCGTTGCTATACAGCGTGTAGGGCTTCACATAGGCGTCTCCCGCCTCGATGTAATGAACCTCCAGGATGTCCGGCATATCCGGGCCGATCGTGGCGAGGTCTGCCGTCATGGTCGCACTCTGTAGCACTGCGGCGGCGTAGACCATCGGAACCAGCCGCGATGCCACGTGCCCCTCATCGACGACCCACATCAGCTCCTCGGCCTCCAACCGCGCCTTCGCCGTCGCATAGAGGTCGATTCCGTACTGCACCAACCGCACGGCCAGGAGCCGTTTCTCGATAGGCGTCGCGTCCGAATTCACCATCAGGAAGCCGACCGCCTGATCGCTGCACACATCCCGCCCGTAGCCGGTCGCGTGCGAGCGCCACGGACTGCACTGGCGGGCAGAGGCGTCGCCCCCGAGCCAGTCGATCCGCAGTTCCCGAAAGATCCGCGCGACCGTCTCGTCGTAGTCAGATTCGTCGTCGAGCGTCTCTTTGTGCAGCGTCGGGACCGGGTCTGTGCCGTAGGCATCGTAGGTGTGCGACTCCAGCATCGAGAAGTCACAGTCGTCGAGGGTGCCGAGACTGGCCCGGCCGGTATAAGCGCAGATTCCCGGCCGAAAGCTGTTCGGGTCCGGAACGGCCGCCACGACTGTCAGGACGACGGCGGATTCGATGTAGAGGGTCGTCGCCGGACTCTCATGCGGCGGGTCGGCCGAAGCCGCGAAGACCACCGTCGCCAGCGGCGTCACCGCATACGGCAGATCGTCCGCGATGTTCGACGCGGCGACGTACCCGGCAGCCCGATCATCCAGACCCTGATCGCTC
>JBDKUU010000585.1:0-2807 GCA_039679525.1 Phycisphaerales bacterium
GTCCTGGTACTTCTTCGCTTCGTCCTTTCGGCCGGCCTGCTCGTGGATGGCCGCCAGGAGCATGTAGGCCTCGACGAAGTCGGGCTTGAGAGTCGCGGCCCGCGTCAGGTGCTCGATGGCGGTGTCCCACTCCTTGAGTCGAACCGACTGGATGCCGATGCCGATGTGGGCGAAGGGACTGTAGGGGTCGAGCTCGGCCGCTTTCGTGAACCACTGCCTCGCCTCGACGGGCATCTTCTGCTTGGCGTAGGAGTTGCCTATGTTCGTCGCGGCCAGGGCCGAATCGGGGGCGAGCTTGAGAGCCTTGTCGAGGTGCCGCTTCATGGCGGGCAAATCGTCCCGCTGCGACGCCGCCGCGGCCTGATTCACCAGGACGTCGAGGTTCTTGCCGTCGATGCGGCTGAGTTCCTCGTAGATCGCCGTGGCCTCGGGAAGATTTCCGCTCTCGGCGCAACGGGCGCCCAGAAGCAGCAGTGCGTCCTTATGCGACAGACGGTCCGGCGTCTCCTTCGACATGAGCACTTTGACCGCTTCGGTCCGCATGCCGGCCTGTGTCAAAACCTCCGCCAACGCGGACCGAACTCGCATGTCGTAGGGCTTCGCATCGAGCGAGTTGCGATAGACGTCGATGGCCTCTCGCGGCCTGGCGGACTCCGTGAGGACCTGGCCCTCGCGAAGGATCAGATACGTGTCGAGCGGCCGATGCTGAATCGCGTCCCGGATAGCCGCGAGATCCTGCGGCGCCATGGCTCGACGAAGGCCGATCAACTCCTCTCGCAAAATCGCGAGCTCGGCGTCGTGATCGAGCTGCTCCGCGAAGGGCGAGATCGTCTTGCGGCGGTACATCTCCAGGGCGAGCCGATACTGCTCGCGGGAATCGTACACCAACCGCCGGCGGCATAGGTCGAGCAACTCGTCTTCGGACTTTGTGGGCTCGGCCAACCCGGCCTTGGGCATCATCTCGCGGATCTGCTTCATCGCGTCATACGCCGCAAGGAAATTGCCACGGAAGCTGAGGTGCACGTGGTCAACGAACACCTCCGTAGGGTGGGCTCTTAGCCCACGCGTTTCTCCATCCGACGCGTCCAGACCGCGTGGGCTAAGAGCCCACCCTACAGGACCAAGATCCGCGTCCAGATCCAGCAGCCGAACGCCCTTGGCCGACCAGGCTTGGGCGGTCTCGCGAATGATTCGGAGAATCGAGCTGTCGGCGCGGAATCGCAGAACGTCGAGATCGCGGGCTTCGACGAAGGCCCGCCGGGCTTCGTCTGCCTTTCCGAGAGCCGCCAGACATCGCCCCGTGCAGAAGACCAGGTCGGCATAGGAGTCGTCGATCAGCCGGGCCTTCTCATAGGCCGCCACCGCCCCGGCGTAGTCCCCCGCCCGCTCAAGTCCCCTGCCCTCCTGAAACGCCTGGTCCCATCGAGCGAGGCTCTCTGCCGACAGGCCCGCTTTGTGCTGCGAGCCGAACGGAGCGCACGATTGAATGCTGATCGGGACCGTGCACAAGAGCACGCCCGCCCCGCAGCCTTGTGCCGTCGCGGCAATGTCGTTGAGATTGTCGCGAAAGTGCCGATAGCAGTCCTGGAGCCTCGGATCGTCGGCCGCGATCCGGCTGGTCAGAAAGCTCTCCATCCCCTGCCACTTGCCGGCGTCTCTCCCCTTGACGCCCAGCGACTGGCTGACGTCCTTCAGCAGCCGCCCGATGCGGGTCTCCTTCTTGGCCGTGATGCAGGCGTTGATGAACCACCGGCTCGAATACAGCGATGCCGGCAGCGTCGGCGGCCCATAGGGGCCGATCACCTCGTTGTTGCCCATGAAGACGATGAAGAGGTCGGGACTCTGTGCGGCACAGTCCCTGGCGATCCGCCGGGCGACGTGCGAATTCATCGCGGTCACCGCGGCGTTGACGACCTCGAAGGATGTCCCCGTCGCGTGCTCGTTGAGCAGCACCTCCAACTGCCGGCAGAACCCGTACGCCGGGTCCGGATCGCCGTACGCGGCCGAGCCGCCCAGCACGAAAACCCGGACTTTCGACGGCTCCTTGGGGCCGAGCACGCAGGATTCCGGAGCGCGTGACAGGGCCTTGGGGACGAAGTGCTCGCAATAATGCTGATTGACAAGATACGCCCTCCGGCCGCCGACCTTCCACGGGATGAAGAAGCCCTTGGGATATCCGTAGCCCGCAAGCGAGAGCGCGAGTTCCACGAGCAGCAGAAACACGATCGGGCTGACGGCCATCGCCAGCAGGCGTTTCCACAATGCCGCCTTGCGTGCCGGGGCGGGTCGATCTGTGTCCTTGTGTGGCTTGTGTTTCGTTCCCATGTCGCCTGCGGGTCCGAATCATGTGGATAGAGAGCGAAATCTACGCGTTCACGTCGTCGCCGTCGGGCAGGGCCTTGCCGCCGGCCGGGCCGTCGTCGAGGGCCGCGAGGCTCATGCCGCGGATCTCCGGGAGCGTGCTGCCGATAATGCCCTGGAGGTCGCCGTACAGGCCGGAGGTGCTCAGGAGCACGCGTTCGAGCTGCTTTTCCCGCTTTTTCCAGCAGGTGTTCAGGGCCCGCTTCTCGGCCTCCAGTTCCTGCCGCATCGTCATGAACGCCTCGACGACGCCGGAGACGCGGTTGTAAAAGCCCTGGCCGATGAGGTAATTGTAGACGAGTTCCATCTTGCTGTGCTGGCCGTCGAGCGCCCGGCGGCTCTTGGCGACGCCGATCAGGCTCTCGCGAAGCATCATCGCCACCGGGTGGACGCAGGGCCAGCTCGCGACCCAGACGCCGTCGACCTGGCCGAAATGGCGGACGTGC
>JBDKUU010000586.1:0-5998 GCA_039679525.1 Phycisphaerales bacterium
GCTTCCAGCCGCCCCCGGTGGTGGACATCCAGGGGACATCGAAGACGCTGAGGTGCTCGAAGAACCCGGTCTCCGGAAGCCTCGCCCGCGGGCAGTAGCGGCCGTTGACGATCAACGCCCTGAAGTCCCACGTGCCTTCTTTCACGCCGGGCAGCGAGGCTGCGTAGAGCCCGTCGCCGTCGGGCTGCCAGCCGGAGACTTCCCTGCCGCCGTAGAGGCAGGCCTTCGCGCCGGGGGCCGCTTCGATGGTCAAGCCGCTGTCCTGGGGCGTGAGCACAATCGGCTCGTCGAGAAAATAGTCGCCCTCCTGGATGACAATCGTTCGCGACTGACCTGCCCCCACGTCGCGTGCGGCTCGACACGCGGCCTGGAACGTCGGAAATGTCCCTTCCGCGCGATCGGCATTCGCCGAGACGACGAATCGCCTCGCTTCGTTTGCCCGGGCCGCAACTGCGAGAGAAAGACTCACGGACATCAGGACGACACACAGAGTTCTGCTCATCACCGGCATGTTCCGACTCCATCGATAAGATGCGTTTCTCCAACGAACGATCCACCGACATCCTAAACCACCGCCGCCCTTCGCGAAAGGCCCAAGGTGGGCCGAATCAGGGTTGACCGATATCGGAACGGGAGCTATCGTTTGTTCTGGGGTGACGGACAACCATTGGAGTGCCGTGACATGCGTAGACAACTGAATCGTCGTGAATTCCTCAGAACGATCGGCCTGGCCGCGGCGGGCGTGGCGGCGTCCGGATGCGCGAGCGACCTGCGAGCGTCCGCGAATGAGAGCAAAGACCGGCCGCCGAACTTCGTTGTGATCTTCATCGACGATATGGCCTACGCCGACATCGGTCCCTTCGGGGCCAGGGACTATCCGACTCCCAACCTGGACCGCATGGCCGCCGAGGGCATGCGCTTTACGGACTTCTACGCGGCCTCCGCTCTGTGCACGCCATCGCGCGCGGCGCTCCTGACCGGCTGCTATCCCCAGCGAGTCGGCCTGCCGAACGTGCTCGGACCCGAGGCGAGAATCGGCATCAGCGACCAGGAAAAGACCATCGCCCAGGTCCTCAAGCCGCAGGGCTACGCAACCGCCTGCTTCGGCAAATGGCATCTCGGCCACCATCCGCAGTTCCTCCCGACGCGTCACGGCTTCGACCAATACTTCGGCCTGCCCTACTCGAACGACATGTGGCCCCGGCACCCGGAGAACCCGCAGGGCTATCCCGATCTGCCTCTGGTTGAGAACGAGCGAGTCGTCGCCTACGACCCCGATCAGACGCAACTGACGAGCTGGTACACGGAGCGAGCCGTGCGATTCATCGAGAGGAACAAGGACCGCCCGTTTTTCCTGTATGTGCCGCACTCGATGGTCCACGTGCCGCTGCACGTTTCGGACAAGTTCAAGGGCAAGTCCGGCAAGGGCCTGTTCGCCGACGTGGTGATGGAGATCGACTGGTCCGTCGGCCAGATCCTCTCCACGCTAACCCGCTTGGGCATCGACAAGAACACGATGGTCGTCTTCTGCTCCGACAACGGGCCCTGGCTCAGCTATGGCGACCACGCGGGCTCCGCGGCCCCTCTGCGAGAAGGCAAAGGCACCACGTTCGAGGGTGGCCAGCGAGAGCCGACTCTCTTCTGGTGGCCGGGCCGAATCCCCGCCGGCAGAACCTGCACGGAGCCGGCCTCGACGATGGACCTGTTGCCCACGATGGCGGGTCTGGCCGGGGCGCAACTGCCGGAGCACAAGATCGACGGCAAGGACATCTGGCCGCTGATCTCCGGACAAGCCGGGGCCGAGACGCCGCACGAGGCGTTCTTCTACTACCAAAGCCTGTCTCTCGAAGCGGTCCGCAGCGGCCCATGGAAGCTGCATTTCCCACACCCTTACCGCACGCTCGGCGATGGTCCGCGGGCGACAGGAGGTGTGCCGGTCAAGTACACGCAGACGAAGACCGACCTGGCTCTCTACGACCTCCAGACGGACGTCGCTGAGCAGCACAACGTCGCGGACCAGCATCCGGACGTGGTCGAGCGATTGCAGCGGCTGGCGGACGCGATGCGACAGGACCTCGGCGACGCGTCGAAGAAGATCGAGGGCACAGGCCGACGGCTATCGGGCAGGGTGTGACAGAACCGTAGGGGCAGCCCCCCGTGGCTGCCCTGATTCGTGGGACACGACGCAGAAGAGGGCAGGCACGGGGAAGCCTGCCCCTACGATCAACGTGCCACGGTGATTGTGTAGCGGAGCACATCGCGAGGGCCGCCGCCCTTCGGGGCTGCTGCCTCCAGAACGGCCTTCGTCCCCTCGACCCGGTACGCGAAGGGCTTGCCGGTCGCGGGGTCGTTCGGGAGCTGGATGTCCGCGATGTCGCTGAGTTGGGCGGGCAGTCGGCCGTCGTGACCCGCGGCAAAGTGCCGCAAGCCTTCGACGCACTCCAGGGCCGCGACGGCGCTGTCGAGCCGCTCCATCAATCGGCGAACCGCCGCAAACGAGCTCTCCAGTTGGCGCCGAAACATCATCTTGACCAGCGAATTGTACTGCTTGTTCGATTCGAGACTCTTCAGTTCTGCGGCAATCCCGACGTTCACGTCGACCAGCGGCCGGGGCAACGCGTGCAAGGCCGGATAGAGGTTCGGCGAGCCCTGGATCTGAGTCCAGTCCTCCACGGGCCGCAGGAGGAGCGTCGCCATGGCCACGCCCGTCATTCCCTGCATGACCGTCGGGCCCTCGCCGACGTGTTTCGACATGGCCAGTCCGGTTCCGATCGTCCGAGCGGCCTTGTCGAATTGCGATTGCAGAAGCTCGATGCGAGCCTTCAGGCAGAGCAGATCCTGGAGTTGGCGATACTGGGAGAGGTTCGCAGGCATCGTCCCGGGCACGAAGGCCGGCCAGTTGCAGTCCTTGCACCTGGCGCCCCGCTCGACCAGATCGAGCGACGCCTGCGTCTGCTGCAGAACAGCCTGTGCCTCGGCCTGATCCAGCGGCAGATTGCGGATCGGCTCTCTGGCCCAGTATGTCACCTGCCCTCGCTGCAAATCCGGAGGCAGGGCCTGCACGGCCTTGTTGTAGAAAGCCGCTCCGTCGCCGGCCGACAGGTCCGCCGCCTTCGGAAGAAGCGTCAGAGACGTTCCAGCCGCGTCGATTCGCGCCGGCCAGACGACCAGCGTGACCTCGCGAGGCGAGTCGCTCTTGCCGGAAGGCTGCTCCATCGCCCAAGCGACGCTCGGGATAATGATCGTCGTCACCAGGAGAACAGGAGACGCCAAACGCATCATAGGACTACTCCTCGTCGCTGCCGTGACGCAGCCTACTCGATCACGACCTCCTGCACGCCGGCGGACCATTTCTCCTGGAGGACGATCTCGATCTTGAGAGCGTCGGTCTTCACCGGTTTGAACTCGACTGCGTTGAAGCCATCTTTCTCCACGCCGTAGGGCCCGGCGTTCTCCACGGGCTCGAACTCGCCCCCGGCGGTGCGGTAGAGCACCTGCCAGCTCTCGGGCAGGTGACATTCGCCCCGGCCGGTGTCGTCGAACCAGTAGACCTTGACGTTCGTCAACACCTGCGGCTGGCCCCATTCGAACCGAAGCCACTCGGTCGTGCCTTTGTGCGGCCAGAAGTCCAATTGCTGCGAGCCGTCGGCCGAACTCTGCGGCAGGTTCTGGTCCTTGACCGCGTCGAGCGATTTGTGCACGAACGACGCGGTGGTCTTGCTTCTGTAGGCCAGAGTGTCGGCGGCGGCCGGACGGGCGGCCTGAGGCTGGCAGGCCGGCCACACCGTCATCTGGGCCCGGCCGCGATGGGCCCAGGCGTAGTACGGAATCGCGGTGAACTCCCTCGATTCGCCCGCGACGGTCTTGCCGCTGGTGGAACGTCGGACGGTTTGGGCCTTGCCCGTGAGGACGACGACGCCGTTGAGCAGATCGGGCTCGTATCGGGCCTTGAGCTTCGCATCGTCCGGGACCACCAGGCTCAGGACCTCGCCGTCGTTGTCGGGCCCTTCGAGGCAGAACACGATGGGCCCGCGCTGGAAGGCGACCCTGCCCATATTGGTCTTGATCTCGGGATGGGACACGATCCGGCGGATCGGCATCGGCAGATCCAGGGTGAGCCTGTCGCCCGCCTCCCACGTCCGCTCGATCCGGGCGAAGCCCTTCTCGACCTCGAAAGCCGCCGGCTTGCCGTTGACCTTGATCGACGGCTTCTCGGAGTCCTTGTCCGCGAATCGGTACAGATCGCTCGGCACGGCTTCGTTTCGCGCCCAGCCGGGGATGCGAACGAAGATCGCGAAGGCGTCGCTCTTTTCCGGCGCCAGCGCGATATCGACCCGGCCCTTCCACGGGTACTCCGTCTGCTGGCGGATGCGGACCTTGTTGGCGGCGGTCGTGAGCGTGGCGTCGCTTCCGATGAAGAGGTTCACGTAGAGATCGTTGCCCTTGGTCGCGTAGACGTAGCCCGGCACGGACGGGATGAATCTCGCGACGTTCGACGGGCAGCAGGAGCAGTCGAACCACGGGCTCCGCTCGTTTCCGCCGGTGGATTCCAGCACGTTCGGATAGAAGAACGTGTCGCCCTTCATCGAGATGCCGGACAGGGCCGCGTTGTACAGCGTCCGCTCCAGGACGTCGATGTACTTGGCGTCGCCCCGCATCAGGAACATGCGATGGTTCCAGAAGATGTTGGCGAACGAGGCGCACGTCTCGCAGTAGGCGGTCTGGTTGGGCAGCTCGTACTTGCCGCCGAAACCTTCGGAGCCGCCCGCAGCGCCGATGCCGCCGGTGATGTAGAGCTTCGTCGACACGACGTCGTCCCAGATCTTGTCGATGGCGTCGACGTACTTCATGTCGCCGGTGAGGGCCGCGACGTCGGCCATGCCGGTGTACATATAGGCGGCGCGGACCGAGTGGCCGACCGCTTCGGTCTGCTCGGTCACCGGGACATGGTCCTGGGCGTACAGGCCGTAGAGTCCGGCTTTGCCGTCCGGCCCGCGATTGCCCAGGCGGCCGCGTTGATCGAGCAGGAACTTGGCGGTGTCGAGGTACCTGGCGTTGCCGGTGACGCGGTAGAGCTTGCACAGGCCGATTTCGATCTCCTGGTGTCCCGGCGGATCGGTGCGTTTGCCCGGTCCGAAGAAGTCGCAGATGTAGTCGGCGCACTTCGTGGCGACGTCCAGGAAGGCCTTGTTGCCGGTCACCTGGTAGTGAGCCACGGCGGCTTCGAGCATGTGCCCCATGCAGTACTGCTCGTGCATGTCTTTTTCATTGGTCCAGCGATTCTGCGGCTGCCGCTCGGGCAGCGAGTAGAACGTGTACAGATACCCGTCCGGCCACTGGGCGGCGGCCATGATCGAGATGATCTTGTCGAGGTACAGCCGCAGCATGGGATCGGGATTGACCTGGAGCGAGTACGCGGCTCCTTCCATGATCTTATAGACGACGGAGTCGTCGAAGTAGATCCCCTCGTGCTTGCCCTGGCCCATTCCGGCGGCCTTCTCGAAGTTCCTGATCCGCGGCGTCTCTTCGCACTTCTGGAAGCAGTAGGGAAGCGTCACGGTCCGGTTGGTCTCAAGGCGGGCCGACCAGAAGCCGTCGCGAACGCGGACCACGTTGAACGGCGCCGGCGTGACGTTGTAGTCCCGCTGGAGCGGCGTGTTCGGCTCCTGCGCCGCGCACAAGCCCCACGCCAGGGCGGTTGCGAAGGTTGCGACGAGGATTTGTCTGCTGCGAATTCTCATAGACGGCTCCATTGGCTAAAACCCGTGGTTCTTCGGCTTCGGACGTCCATGATACCTCGCCGGGACCGGAGGTCAATCATGAGGCTGGGCTGCAAAGGCGAGGAAATCCGAAATTCGAATCTCGAAATCCGAAACAAGCACGAAGGTTCAAAACCCAAAATTCAAAACGGGCCTCCCGTGTGGCGACAGCGTTTCGGTCATTTGGGTTTTGTGCTTTGGATTTGTTTCGAATTTCGAAATTCGGATTTCGGATTTCG
>JBDKUU010000587.1:0-3798 GCA_039679525.1 Phycisphaerales bacterium
GTCAACGATCGCGGCGGGACGCGGAAGTCCTGTGCCGACGGCAACAGCAAGGAAATCGCGGTGCGACTCAAAGAAGCGGCCAAGGCCCGCAACTTCCCGCCCGGGGAAGTCCGCGTCTCCCAAAGCCTGTGCCTGGGGCTGTGCGAGTTCGGCCCGAACGTCGTTCTCTATCCGCAGCGAATCTGGTTTCGAGCCGTCACTGTGGACGACATCGATCGCATTCTGGATACGGTCGAAAAGGCTGTGAAAGAGCAACCCTGATCGGACTACGATCGTAGGGGCAACCCCCTGTGGTTGCCCTCTTCCTTCCGGGCCGAAACAAAAAAGGGCAGGCACAGGGGCCTGCCCCTACGAGTGTCCGTCATTTCGCGACGCCGGGCGAGGGGGCTGCCGCCTTCCAGTTGGCCGGGTCGTTTCCGTCCGCTCGCGGATCGATGCGATTTAGAGACATGCCTTTGCCGTCCGCTTGGACTGGCCAGGGATCGACGCCGGTCGCGAAGCTCGCCGGATGCGAGCCGTCGCTGTATGCGACGTGATCCGCGGCGGTCCACAAACGCTTGCCGTCGAAGCCTTCGTCGCCCGGACTGCTGATCTGGATCGTATCGGCGCTGTTGGCCAGTCGACCGGTGCCCCATTCGAAGATCTGCACCCCGTCGGGGATGCTGTAAACGGCATTGAACGCCGCCAGATCCTTCACGAGCAGGATACACTCGCCGGGGGCGACCATCGCCGGCGGATCGGCCGGGAACAGCACGTCGATCGCCGGATCGGCCGGGTTGTCCGTGAACCGCCACGAGACCCCGCGAATGACGTCGTACAGAGTCAGGGGCGAGCTGCTGACGTTGAGCAACTCCACGTATTCGGCGTCGGGGGCCTTGTCCGGATTGTACATGACCTCATTGATCCGCAGACTGTCGGCCGCCGGCCCGATAGTGAAGACGGTCTGGGCCAGGCCGCTCCACGGACTGTACGGATTGCTCCCCACCAGAACGCGGGCCTTGACCTGCGCGCTCTGAGTGACCGTGAAGGGTCCGCTGTACATGTGCACGGCGTCGGACATCTGATTGCCGCCGGGCGACGTGGTGCGACCGCCGACCAGTTCGGCCGAGAAGAGGAAGTCGGAACTGGTGGGGGTGGCGTTCATGGCCTGAATCGCCAGCAAGTTCTGGCCCTGCTTCAGCAGACCCGCCTGGCCGGAGACATCGAATTCCTCGAATATCACCGCCTCGAAATCGTCGTGGTTGCCATACGCGGCGGAGTTCCATGCGAGTACGCCGTCGAACAGGGCGCGTTTGATCTCGACGCCGTTGAGGTATGCGACGAAGCCATCGTCGTACCGAACCTTCAGAGTCAGGGCGTTGAAGGTCTTCGAGTCTCCCGCGACGGTGAACGGGATGCGGATGTAACAGGTCGAGTTCTTCCCATACATCTGACTGTTCAGATCGATGGAGAAGAACTTCTCGTAGCCGGTCTGGCGTTCGAAACCGACGCCGCCGGCGCCGCTGATCCAGCTTGAATCATCGAAGCTCGGATCGCTTCGCCACGCGTCGGCGACCGGGCCGATCGGGACGAGGACTCGCTTGGCCGCATTCTCGGCCGCCAGTGTCATGGTCTCGACGGTGCCCGGCGTCACGCCCGGCGGACGCGGATCCGAACCGTCGAGCGTGTAGTACATCACGCCCGCGGTGCGAGGATTCGTCAAGGTCACCGTAACGCCGCTCTCTGTCTGGCCGCCGGCCGGTGCGATCTGCGGCGGGGCGACGAACTGATTGTCGATCCACGTGCAGCGAGTCTCGAGCCATTGCTTGAGGTGGTTGATCTCGCCCTGGAAACTGCCGTAGCGCGGGCCGACGCCGGGCCATTTCGCTTGATTTCGGACCTGGGCCTCGCGGACCTCGTCGGCCATTCCATCGATCGTGGCATTGAGGCCGGCCGTGCTGAACGGACCCTGCCGCAGCACGAACCACCTGTCGATGTACTTTTGCCAGAAGTTCGAGTCCTTGAACAGCCGGTCCCACCAGACATAGTTGAGGTAGTCGGTGCCGTCTCCGGTCCCGTGCCAGCTCTGCGGGTTGTTGTCCCGGCCGTCAGTGGAGTCCAGCGAACGGTCGAAATCCCACAGCGGACCCATTTCGAGCTTGCCTTCGCGGCTCTTGTGAAGGTGCGTGCTCAGGCGAAGGGCGTCGACGTTCATCGCCAGCATGTTCAGCAGGTTGTGGTCGATCCACGACGCGACGTCGATGTACTTGGCGTAGCCGGTCTGCGGGTCGGCGGAATTCGATCCGTAGAGCGCGGTCTCGAAGTCGTTCAGATACGTCCGTATCCAGTTCGACTGCGCCGTCGTGATGTCGTCCTCCTTGGGATTCACGAAGCAGAGGGTCCCGTCTCCATAGGTGGGATTGCCGCGGGCCGTGCGGAAGCCGCTGTCGCCGTCGTCGGGGCGGTCGATTTTCAGCATGTACCCGCCCGAGATCCTGGGCTCGGTGCTGTCCCAGGGTTCGAGCTTCTCGATGTTCACGCGGTCCTCGCCCAGCTTGATCTTCTCCATGAGGATGTAGAGCCCCATGTAGTCGTTGGCGGAGACGGTGTCATCGTTCGAGTTGAAGTACAGTTCGACGAATCGGGTTCGCACGGAGTATCGGCCGATCTGGTTGCTCAAGCCGTGCATGAAAGCGTTGATGATGATCGCCCGGTCGAATTCATAGGGACCGTACAGAATCCAGTCCGACTCGGCGGGCATGCCGAAGATGGAAACGTCGCGGTCCAGGTTGTTCTCGTCCCAGATCTCGAATCCGTAGTTGCCTTTGGGTGACCCCATCGTGCTGCGGCCCCGTCGCTTCATTCCACCGCGGCCGACGTATTGGGGTCGGTCGACGATCTTCGCCCGCCCGTCGGCGCCTTTATCGATGAATGCGGAATGGACCGATCGGAGCGTCGTGCTGATGCCTTGTCGACCCGTGTCGACGATTACGATCGGCAGATCGGAACTGAAGTTCGCCACGTCATTCGCGAGGGCCACGTAGGTCCGGGTCATGATGGCGCTGGGCATCTTGCCGGGTTCAAAGGCCCGGGCGACGATTTCTTTCGTGCCCGAGATCGGAATCGGAGCCGTGTATTTGGTCGATGCCGGCGCGGGCGTCTGGCCGTCCAGGGTGTAGCGGATGTCGGCCGTTGGACTGGGCGAGCTCAATTCGAGGAGGAACGCGCCCGAGTAGGTGCCTGCTTCTCGCGAGAAGATCGGGGCGTCTGCGATCTCGGCGGACCCGGGGATGTTCATGTTGCCGGGCGTCGCCACGATGAAGTACTGTTGCTGATTGCCGTACAGGCCGTAAGAAAGATCGAGCCGCTGAGGCGGAAAACCGGTGCCGTCGGCGCGCGAACCATACTCGTGGACCACTTCCCCATCGGGAGAAATCAGGGCCAGATACTCGCCGTCCGCATCGAGGGTGAAGTTGGTGTGATACGCGCCGGAGGCGTCTTTGTACGGCCAGTTCTCCGGATGATCCTGCTCCTGGATTCCCGTCGCGTAGACCAGGAAGAACCCGCCCGCCGCGACCTGCACAGCAGGCATCTTCCACTTCGTCAGATCGCAGGGATCGTCGGTCAGATACCAGCCGCCGAGATTGACCGCCGCGGCCCCGCGGTTCTGGATCTCGATCCAGTCGGGGTAAACCACCTTTCCCTGGATCGTGGTGGATTGCTCGGTTTCGTTGAGGGCCTTGAACTCGCTGATGACGACGGACGGACCCGCAACGGGATCATCCGCATCGCCTGGATTGACAGGAGGAGGCAACTGCC
>JBDKUU010000588.1:0-3679 GCA_039679525.1 Phycisphaerales bacterium
GAACTGCGTCTCGCTCACAGTCTGAGTGGTGTAGGCCATTTCATCGCCGCTTACTCATTCGTGCCCCCGATGAACGCCCGGAGGTCTTTCAACCCCCGGGCGCCACATCGGAAAGGACGCAAACCGACCGACGCGCCACTAGTTCGAGGTAACGCCCTTGACGAGAACGCCCGGGTTCGTGCAGAACGGCAGGACGTTGCTTTGGGTCAGCAACTCCACGCCGGTCTCGAATTTCTCGATGGCCTGCTTGGCGTAAATCTTCTGGCCGGTGGTGTTGGCCGACTCGATGAAGTTCGCCGGCGCCATGGCCGTGAGGAAGAGGTCGGGCACGCCTACCGGGAAGAATCGGCAACTCCTCGGAGCGAGAAGTGGAGTTCCACCAACGGAGCCGACAACCTCTTCCCAGAGAATGCCCTGCCAATAGAACCCGCGCCGCTGATCGTTGCGGGCGAACTCGTTTTGATTGACCCACATCATGGACCATGCGACCGCTGGGTGTGCCTTGAGTTCGTCGAAGAACTGCGGCGAGCACATGGCGTGGATGTAGGTGTACGGCTGCATGTTCAACGCGGCTTCGATGACGCGCTTGACGGAGGTCGCCAAGCCCGCGATAGGGGTCGTGTCAGTGCCGAGCAGAAAATCGACATCAGCCGGCGCGCCGATCCCGAACGTGGTGAACAGATTGCAGAGGGTCGTGGTGCCGTTGCCGTCCAGGACGATCCCCTTGATCGCGCCCCAGCGCAACCACTCTTCGGTCAGTTCATGGCTCTGCCGCATCCGGCCGAGCTTCTCGTTGACCTTGTTGACGACCGATTCGGTCTCGGTGGCGCTGCCGAAGGCGCGCACGCCCTGGACCTCGCTCGCGTCGACGCGGCCGTGCAGCGGCATGTGAGGGATCGGAATGGGCAATGCCGTCTGATCGGTCTTGCCAATCTCATCGGGCGTTCCGCCCCAGGGCTTGCTGGTGACGAGCTGCAAGCCTCCGGTTTTCTTCTCGATCATGGCGGTTCGCGTCTCAATGCCGACATCGGTGAACAGGCCGAGGGCCCCGAGCCGGGCTGGCACGTAGGGCAGAACCAGAATCGAACGGGTCAGCGACACCATGCCGAAGGCGTTGCCGTTGAAGATGTCCAAAACACCGGGCATTGTGAAAACTCCTATGCAGTGTCCAAGCGTGGCCCAACCGGGCACCCGGCGAGGACGGTTAGTGTGCGTGCAGATGCAAGCCGGCCTCAGACCGGACGATGATTCCCACTGTTGCCAGTGCCGTTGCCGTGACAATAGGCTCGGCCCCGCCGTAATACAGCTCGTCGCCGTTCACGGTCGCAGGACCGCGCACGAGGAAGACTCCTTGCGTGTCGCTCGTGGAGATGTCCTGCAGGCAAACCGAATCGGCGTTGTTGGCGATCTGATTGCCGCCAGTGCCGCCCGACTGCGTGCGGGTGACGGTGGCCGTGGTAACGCTGGTCAGGGACGCGGTGTCAAGTTGCACGAGGGCATGGGCGATTCCGGCGTATCCGGTGCCCGAAAAGGTGAGGACGATGCCGAGGTCGGTATCGATTCCGCTTCGTGCCGTGGCAACGACCTTTGAGGCCCCGAGCACGTCGTCGAGCGCGGCGTTGATGGCCGAGAGGAACGTGGCATCAGTCGTATTCCATGCCATCGTGTCGGTCCAGACGACTCCGCCGGCCCCGGTGGACCCGGCCGGAATCGTGAAGCCGAGCCGGAATGTTCCGCCTGTCGCCTCGGCGCCCCAGATGATGGTCTGGATTTCGTTGCGAGGCGCGCCGGCAGCGACATATCGCGCAACCGAAACCGCCGTGCAGCCGACGAGGTTCTCGCGGTTGAGGGTCGGGAGTGGCCAGCACAGAGAGGCGTAGCCGGTTCCGGAATAGACGATGACGATTGCCGTCGCGGACGACATATCGCCAGCGCTGACGGACCCGAATGCACCGAGCACCTGGGCCAGCGCATACCGGATCGTGCCGGCCGTCGTGTCGTCGGTTCCGCGGGCCGCGTTGTAGGCGATCGGCGCGGTCGTGACCCAGTAGCCATCCTGGCCAGCCCCCGGAGGCTTGTGCCATGCAGTGATGGTGTAGGTCCCGGCCGTTGCCGAGCCCGTGGGCGTGATTGTGTGCGTCTCATTCCCGGTCGCAGTGATCGGGACCTTGTACCCGCTCGAATCAGACGTGCAGACCTGCCCGATCTTGAGCGTCTGCGAACTGACCGTCTTGATCTCGCGGCCTGCGAAGTTGGCGGGCTCGGACAGGAGGAAATCGCCGAGCGCCCGGTTCTTTGCAACTACCGACATGTTTGAACTCCCTTAACTGGGGGTGATGTTGATCCGTCTACGCTCGGTCAATGAACTGCGTGCGCCTTGTCCCACGCTTCCCGTCGCGCCTGCGCGTTCTTGACGACCATGTCGTCGCCGGCCCCTTGGCTCAGCGGTAATACGACGGTCTGGCCGCCGGTCTGACTTCCGCTGGAATACGGAGTGTTCTTTTCGAGAATGGCCAACTGCCGATCGAAGTCCGATCCGTCCTCGCAGCGATCGAGGGACGCGGCGAGAGCCTTGTCCTCAACCCACTCTGCGGTGAGCGACTTGACCTGATCGGGCGTGATCTTGCGCTGAGAGAACAGTGCGTCGATGGCCTGCTGGCGCGTCTTGCCCATGAGCTTGACGACCATCGGGCTGGCCTTGACCTTCTCCGGCGCCGGCTTCGGTTCGGCCGTGGCAGCCGGGGCCTTGGCCTTCTCGGCTTCCAGCGAAGCCTTGAGCGACTTGGTGTCCTCGCTGTTTTTCTTGATGGCCTGGATGACCAGATCCATCCCGGCCTTCTCGTCAGTCATGGCCTTGGGGTCGAGGCCCAACGATGCGGCGAGTGCCTTGAGGAACTCTCCCATTGGTTGATCTCCTGTTGAAAGTGATGCTCTCTGCGAAGCGGCCAATGGGACGAATTGCCCAAGCCCGGGGATTACCGGGTCCGTGCAGAGTGCTATGTGTGTGATGGGGCGTTCGTACTTGTTTCCGCGCCCGTCCGTGAAGTCCACTGGGACGTAGATTGACACGTCGGATCGACGCGCAGCCGCAATGGCGTCCTCGCCAATGATGGTGCAAGACATCTTGAGTGCGTCACCATCCGACCAAATGTCATCCACCCAACCGCTGTTATCGCGAGGATCTCCGGCGCGGGCCTTCTGCTCCCACTCGCCGTCCTTATGCGTGAACGGCAGTGGCACTCGCACGCCCGCGGACTTCATCCGGCTGAATTCATTGATGAAATGCTGGCGAACGCCGGCGTCGACGCTGAATGTGGCGTTGTCCGACATCTTGACGTATTGGCCGTCGCGGATGATGTCCTTGACGAACCGCTGCTCGGCGTGGGCGGGCCGGTTGGCGTCGGCGGGCACCGACACGGGAGCGGCGCAGGCGAGCCACGAGCCCGGGGACTCCTGCGCCGTGAGCCGAAGACTGAGGGCTCGATCCCCAACGGAAGTAAGTTGTGTCGGGCATGCCATGCCCCCCATCTATCAGGCGCGCAAACGAACGCGAGTATAAACCCTGCGGCATGTCGCAATGTGGAGCGATTGCGCTTGCTTGTGATTGGATGTGCTCATAGAATATGTGGCATGACGTTGCCTGACTCAGCGCTGCTGTGCAGATGGTCGGAATGCGATA
>JBDKUU010000589.1:0-5580 GCA_039679525.1 Phycisphaerales bacterium
GGACGCCGCCCCCGGACCCCCGAGATTTTGCGCTTTGGGCCAGAGGCATGATAGACAAGATGGCGACCTCGCCAAGACGGCAGGATCGTCCGGACCGTCGGACCGGGCTCTGCCGGCATCATGCTGCTGGCCAAGTCGCGTCTGTCGGCCTCCCCTCCACAGGCGTCCGGCCGCACAATGGCATCACGATCTCCACGGCGGCAAAGAGAGCACGCCCGAAACGGGTCGTGCGAAGGACATTTTTCGCTTTGCGCCAATAGCATGAACCCGGAAGAAGCCGGGGGACCCCAATCGGTGCGCAAGACGATGCGTAGCATCGTTCCCATGCCATTGGCGAAAAGCGGAAAATGCCCGCCGGGCCGTCGCGCAGCGGCGAGCCGGCGGACTCCGGATCGGTCCGTTCCTTCCTCTCCAGGAACCGCAGGATGCAAAGGTCCGTCGGACTGTTGGACCCGCGTAAACGCGGAACTCCGACGCGATCGACTGCGCAGAAC
The DNA here is from genome assembly GCA_039679525.1 of Phycisphaerales bacterium. Lineage (GTDB taxonomy): Bacteria > Planctomycetota > Phycisphaerae > Sedimentisphaerales > Anaerobacaceae > PLanc-01. The sequence goes on from JBDKUU010000589.1 coordinate 495, forward strand.
GGCAAGACTGGGTTCGCAAGTCTTCGTTCGGAGTTCATCCGAGGTTCAATGTCACGTGTAGGCAAGGGGCGGGTCGTTGACGAGCAGGGAGTCTGTCGGGTTGGCCGGCGCGCTGCCGAGCTTGGGCGGTCTTCCCAGAGGATCGCTGGCCACCAGGTTGTCGGAGATTGTATAGATGTTGTCGTCTTCGACGCTGCAATACGGCCGCAATTCGAAATCCACATGGCCATCGAGGAACAACACGTTCTGGCCGTCGCGACGATGCGCCACTGAATTGCCCATGCGAGCCGACTCGCTCGTTCCGCGGAAGCGATTCAGGTCGGGCTCGAATCGCGAGAAGTCCTTTGCTTGTTTTTCGTCCATCCACGGATTGCGGTCGGCGGCCACCGCGAAACCCGGCTCCTGCGATCGGAGGGTCGACGCATGCGTGCCATAGACCATCTGATAGGCATAGCTGCAGTGCCTGGCGGGATTCGGGCCGAAGTCCCAGAGGCTGTCGAGTTTCCTGTCACGAAGGTCGTAGGCCGCCGGATCGAACTCCTTCACGCCCTTGCCGGCCCTGCACACGAACGTCCGGGGAGTCGCGTACCCATGGCGGATCAGCAGGTAGAGGCTCGAACTGATCGTCGCCTGTCCGCCGGTCTCGTTCGGATCCAGGCCGAAGGCATTCAGCCGCGCCGAGGCCTTCCAGTCCGTCAATCTACCCGACCATTGTGTGTCCGGGCCGCCCGCCGTCGGCATCCGATCGTGGTGGTCGTTCGCATACGCCAGCATGGCTTTGCCGATGGCGACCAGGTTGTCGCCGCAACGGGTTCTCGCATCGACCGATCGTACGTGGTCCAGACCAGGCAATAGCACGAGGAACCCCAGCGACCCAACGACCGCGGTCAGTATGAGAATGAAGACTGCGTCTGCCCTCGCTAATCCGGCGGATCTCGCCTGTCTGCCCATCCCTTCGGTCTCCCTTATGCTTACGCAGAACACATTGATCTGTGAGTTCAATCGTGACGGCTACGGTCTTTCATTCTGATTGTACTCCTTAAGTAGGGCGGGACGCCAGGCTTTCGCTCGTTTGAGGGATGGTCGGTGGCGCCGTCGGGCGATTGTATCGGCCTGATCCGGCTGCGCCGGTCTTTTTTCGAAATTCTGCCGTCTTGCATCCGACTACGGTAGGGTTAAGATGCCGCTGTGGCTGATCGAACCGTCCTGGCGTGAGATTGATTTGGGAGACCTGCTTATGGACACCGCGATTCGTTTTGTCGAAGCCCTCGGATGGCCGGGCTGGGTGGCTATTATGGTCGTGGGCTGCGTTGTCGTTGAGGGCATTGTGAAAGTCAAACGCATGCAGATCAAACACGCCGAACGGATGGCGAAGATTGGGCAGGGAATCGATCCCGGCGATGAAGCCGAGGTCTACAGGAAGGATGAAGTCTGAGCCGGACGCCGACTGTGAGCTGAATCACGCCACGCTCATGCCGATTGGGAGATGCAGATCACAATCGATCTACTGGCCGCCGAGCAGGTCGGGCCGCCACATCCTGGTTCGTTCGAGGGACTGCTGGCGGCGCCAGGCGGCGATCTTGGCGTGGTCGCCGGAGAGCAGGATCTCGGGGACCCGCATGCCTCGGAAGACCTCGGGACGCGTGTAGTGGGGGTATTCCAGCAGGGGGGAATGATCGTTCGCCCCCATCGAGAAGGATTCGTCCCGGGCGGATTCCTCGTGGCCCAGGGCCCCCGGCAGCAGGCGAACGACCGCGTCGATCACGACCATGGCCGCCAGCTCGCCGCCGTTGAGGACGTAGTCGCCGATGGAGATCTGCTCGGCGTTGAGCCCGATTCGGATGCGTTCGTCGAAGCCTTCGTAGCGGCCGGCGATGAGGATCAGCCGCTCTTCGCGGGCCAGTTCCTCGGCCTTGGCCTGGCGGAAGGGCTCGCCCTGCGGCGTCAGCATGATCACCCGGCCTCGCGTGGGGGCGAGCTTCTCGACGTGCTCGAAGCAGTCGAACAGCGGGGCGGGCATCAGGACCATCCCGGCTCCGCCGCCGTAGGGCCGGTCGTCCACCTTGTGGTACTTGTCTGTGGTGAAGTCGCGGATGTTGGCCATGGCGATCGAGACGATCCCCTCGTCCTGCGCTCGCTTCAGGATCGAGTGCTTCAGCGGAGACTCGAACATCTCCGGGAACAAGGTGAGGATGTCAATCCGCATCATGGCGCACACGGCAGCGAGAAGCGTGGTGAACGCTCCCGCGTTTCTCTATTGTCACAAATCTGAAACTCAGAAAACTCGAAATCCGAAACAAACCCAAACGACCGGAATCCAAATGACAGAAACGCTGCCGCTCATCGGAGGGGCCGTTTTGAAATTTGGATTTTCGGCCTTTCGGGCTTGTTTCGGAGTTCGAAATTCGAATTTCGGATTTTAGATCCGAGAGACCGATCGTTCGGAGCCCGAATCAGGCGCTGGGCGCCGCGCCTTCGGCCGGCGGGGCTGCCTTGGCTGCTTCTGCCGCTGCGGCTGCGGCGGCCTCTTCGGCTGCCTTCTTCTTTTCGGCAAGGACCCGCTCGGTCAGGGTGAACAGCTTGCCCTTCTTGTGCGCCAGCTTGCGAGCTTGGGCCTGGCGTGCTTCTTTCTCTTCCGCGTACTTATGCTTGATCCCGTTGCGAAGCAGAATCTCGGAAACCGTATCGCTGGGGACGGCGCCCTGGCCGAGCCAGAACTCGATCCGCTCGCGATTGATCACGATCTGCTTGGTGGCGTCCTTCTCCAGCGGGTCATAGTGCCCGAGCTTCTCAATGACGCGGCCGTCGCGAGGCGTGCGGGAATCGACCGCGTTGATTCGGAAGAACGGCCGATGCCTCCGGCCCATACGGGTGAGTCTCAGTTTTACTGCCATGTAGTTCCTTTCTTTGGTTGCCGACTTCTGGAAAAATGAAGAATTGGGCCTATATTCTTCAAGGAAATCTTATTCTTCGATTTCCTTGAAGAATCGGCCTACTTCGGTTTTCGTCACACCGTCAGATTTAGGAATGAAAAATCGAGAAACAGATTTCTCATTCCTAAAGCAGGCCCAATTCTTCATTTTTCCAGAAGTCCACCTGGTATAGAGTAATTTTCGCGATCACACAATCGGATCACGAAACGCGTTTACAAACCAAGGCATAGCCGTTCATGAAAATTGCGAGATTCGCCGGATCGACGTGGGCGTCGACGGCGATCTTTTCGATCTGCTCGTCCGTGAGGCGGTCGGCACAGAGCCTTTCGCCGGGCGTCATGATCGCCACGGCCCGCCGAAGCTCCGACAATTCGTCGTACGTCGGCGCCACCAGCATGGCCAGTTCGCTGGTCCCTTGCGTGTCCTTGAACTGGCCACGAATCCGAGTACCATACTGGTTATCGCAGAACCGTGCAACCTCTTCGAGGTATTGCTCGATGGAAATCTTTACTCGTTCATCCAGTGCCATTATTTTTTCTTCTTGATCTTGCCGTGACGTTTGATGACCCGCTTTCGCGCGGACCTCTGTTTGATCTTACGTCCGTGCATCATGGCGTTGTTCATGGCTTCCATGTTGAAGCCGCCCGAGAAGAGGGCCTTGAGGCCGCCGAAGCTGCCGCCGCTGATGGCTTTCATCATGTCGCGACTGCGTTTGAACGTCTTGACCAGGGTCGAGACGTCGTTGGACTCCATGCCGCAGCCCGCGGCGATCCGGCGGCGACGGGAGCCGTCGATCAGGTCCGGATCGCGGCGTTCCGCCATGGTCATCGAGTAGACGATGGCCTCCATCTGCTTGAGTTCCTGGCCGTCCATGTCGATGTCGGGGATCTGGCCGCCCAGGCCGGGCAGCAGCTTGAGCATGTCCTTGATGCCGCCCATCTTCTTGACGGCCTGCATTTGCTTCAAGAAGTCGTCGAAGCCGAAGCTGCCCTTGGCCATCTTCTTCTGCATCTTCTCGGCTTCGTCTTTGTCGAACTGCTCCTGGGCCTTCTCGACGAGGGTCACCACGTCGCCCATGCCCAGAATCCGGGACGCCATGCGGTCCGGATGGAACTCCTCGAGCTTGTCGAGCTTCTCGCCGACGCCGAGGAACTTGATGGGCTTGCCGGTGACGTTCTTGACGCTCAGGGCAGCGCCGCCGCGGGCGTCGCCGTCGAGCTTCGTGAGGATGACGCCGTCGAGCTCCAGACGCTCGTTGAACTCCTTGGCGGAGTTGACGGCGTCCTGGCCGGTCATCGAGTCGCAGACCAGGTAGATCTGGTGCGGCGTGACCGCCTTGGCGACGTTCGCCACCTGGGTCATCATCTCTTCGTCGATATGGAGCCGGCCGGCAGTATCGATCACGACCACGTCCCGACCGTTCTCTTTCGCGTACTTGACGCCGTCGCGGGCGACCTTGACCGCGTCCTTGGTGCTTTCGTCTGTGTAGACCGGGACGCCGATCTGTTCGCCCAGGATGCGAAGCTGCTCGATAGCCGCGGGCCTCTGGAGGTCGTCGGCGACCATCACGGGGTTGCGGCCCTTCGAGATCAGGTACTTGCCCAGCTTGGCGGCGGTCGTCGTTTTTCCGCAGCCCTGGAGGCCCGCCAGCAGGATGATCGTCGGTCCGGGCGAGACGAAGTAGATCCGCGTGTCCACCGGGCCCATGAGCTGGACCAGCTCGTCGTGGACGATCTTGATCATCATCTGGCCGGGATGGAGGCTCTTGATCACTTCGGCGCCGATCGCCTTCTCGCGGACGTCCTTGGTGAACTGCTTGACGACGCTGTAGTTCACGTCGGCCTCGAGCAGCGCCTTGCGGACGTCGTTCATGGCGTCGGAGACGTTGGCCTCGGTAATCCGCCCCCGGCCGGAAAGCGACCGGAAGACCGAACTGAATTTTTCCGTTAGAGACTCAAACACGGGAACCCTCTCGGTTTCCTAAGGGCAAACCGGGCGAGCCGCACGGATCCTGCGACGGCGCACCCATAGCTGGCTCATTATAGCTTCGGCGAGCGCTTTTGCAATACCCAACCCCCGATACTTACGTGCGTGGGGAAAAAGAAAAAGGGCTGCGGCATGACGGTCCCAACCCTGTGTATCGCCTTATATCG
>JBDKUU010000590.1:0-1729 GCA_039679525.1 Phycisphaerales bacterium
CTGTCATCCTGTCTGCATTTATCCGTTCCTGAGCACGACAATCTCGGCCGACTATCCCGCGGTCGCCACCCGTGTCGTGGAGCAGGCAGAAGGCGGAACCAGTCTCTTTCTGCTGGGCCTGGCGGGAAATGCGGTGCCGCTTCGTCGCGACGTGAAGCCCTGCGAGCAGCTCGGCAAAGCCCTCGGCGGGGAGGCGTTGAAGAGACTCCAGATGGCCGGCATGTCGGCCGACGTCGTATTGAGAACCGCCACGAGAGAGATCGCCCTTCCCTGCAAGGCCGATGCCAATTCGCCGTCTTTCACGACGGAGATCCAGGTTTTGATGGTCGGGGACACCTGCATCCTGGGCCTGCCGGGCGAGATCCTCGTGGAGGTCGGCCTGGCGATCAAGGACAAGGCTCCCACGCGAAACCTCTTCATCGTGACGCTCGCCAACGACGTGGTCGGATACGTATGCCCCCGCCAGGCGTACAAAGAAGGCGGCTACGAGCCGACCTCGGGAACCCTCCTGGCCGAAGGCGCCGGCGAAATCCTGATCGAGCAGGCACTGCAGCTTTTCAAAGACACTACGAACGCGACCAGGCCGGTGGACCCGACATAGCCGGTGTGTCGCGCGCCGTACTACAGCACGACCGCGACGGTGTTGCTGGGTTCGCCCTCACCAGCATGATTGACCGCAACGACGCGATATTCGCATTCCACGCCCCGAGGCTGATCGATCAGTGTCGCCTTGCATGCGAGCGACATCGTGGCGTCGATCCATGTCCCCGCGGTCTGCTGTCGCCGCAGGATGCGATAGGCGATCGCTTTGCCGCCTTGCGCGGGCGTCTTCCATTGAAGTGTGATGTGTCCTTCGCCCTGCTCGCAAATGATGAGCAGTCGCACCTGGCCCGGTGAAGGCCGCATCTCACAGACCCGACGCCCGCCCCAGCCGAGAATCTTGAGACATTCGTCGCTGTAGTTCGTGGCATTCTCGGCATAGCGAAGATCAGACTTCATCGCCCCGATCAATTCCGTAAGCGCCCCGTCCTTCTTGTTCAGCGATTGTTCGATCACGGCTCCGGCGGCAACGAGTTCGCTTCGCGCGTCGAGATACGCCGTCCGGAGTGCCGCAAGTCGTTCGGTTGTCACAGGTGGAGATGGGAAGATCTCCTGCCCACTTGACAGTCCGGCGATCATCGACCCGGCCAACGCGACGATTTCAGCCTCCGGTCTTGGGAATCTGGACATGCTCGCACCCTTTCAGGATCGATGGGCCATCTCTCTCACGGGGCAGATCGCTTTTCTGCCCGCCCTGCCGCATTCTTGAAATGACAGATTGTTCTCATCGCTCGGCGGCCCCCCAATGTCAATCCACAGGCCGTCTCAACCTCATCATATATCTCCTATCGGCCGGAAGAGACCTGCCCTTAACCAGAGGGTTCCCGATATCATCGCGATAAGCATTGACCGCCCCGCATGAAGAGGGCATGTCCCCAGGATGAAAACCCAATTCGAGAGGATGAAGCGCAACTGCATCAGGAGCACGCGTCTGACAATTGAGAGCATGTACGCTTTCGCCGGGATCAAGTTTCACATCATCAAGATGCAGCATGACATCAGCTAGTGGTATCCGCCTAACAGTCTATAACTTATTCAGCCTTGCCCGTGCCCGGTTGACCTTGGCCAGGATGTCCTTGGCCGACGCAGTCCAGATGAAGGGCTTGGGGCAGAGATTGTACTCGTTGAT
>JBDKUU010000591.1:0-1869 GCA_039679525.1 Phycisphaerales bacterium
ACGTCGCGAGGCATTCGCGAATCTGTTCCAGGCACTCCTCCCGATCCGCCGGATAGAACTGGCCTGCTACAACCGGTTGTCGAATCTGCATGGCGGACACCCCCGGGATTTACAGTTCACCGTTTCCTGTTTACTATCTACGATCACGCGGGTGCTTCGCTGACCGAAGAACCAGCCTACAATCGTAGATCGTAAGTCGAAAATAGTAAATAGCAGATGGGAAACGAAATGGCATCGGAGAAAAGTGCGTCGGTCGCAGTGGTCATGGGCTCGGACAGCGATCTGGGCGTCATGCAGGGCTGTGTGGATCAGCTTCGGGAGTTCGGCGTGGAAGCGACGGTGAGAATCCTCTCGGCACATCGGACACCGCAGGCGGCCGCTGAGTTCGCGCAGAACGCCGAGGCCCGCGGGATCCAGGTGATCATTGCGGCGGCGGGCATGGCCGCCCATCTGGCCGGCGCGATGGCCGCATGGAGCACGCTGCCCGTGATCGGGGTGCCGCTGGCCGCGGAAGGCGGGCCGGCGGGACTCGACTCTCTACTGAGCACCGTCCAGATGCCGCCCGGCGTCCCGGTTGCGACCGTCGCGATCGGCAAGGCAGGCGCCAAAAACGCCGCCATCCTGGCTGTGCAGATCCTGGCCTTGTCGGACGCCGCCCTCCGCGAGAAGCTCCACCAGTTCAAGAAGAAGCAGGAGCAGAAGGTCCGCGAGAAGGACGCCGGCCTGTCCTGAGGGGGGACGGACCTGCTCTGTTCAACGGCGCGACCTCGCGGTCCGACGCCCGACGAGAGCCAGACCGAGGAGCGCCAGTCCGCCCGCCGGCGGTATGGGAACGGCAATGGGAGCCTCAGGGAGGGACACGGTGATACGCAGAACGAAGGAATCGAGACAACCGGTGTCGAGGTAGTACGCATCGTACACGAGGAGTCTCCAGTCCCCGTAGCCGTCCTGCCCGTCAAAGGCCGTCAGCGAGTCGCGAGGGCGGAAGCTCCCCGCAAACGGCGGTCTCGCATCCGCGATTTCGGCGTCCGCTTCATCGTCGAACGTGGTGGCGATGTAATCGGCGCCCTCGTAGTACCCCTCGAATGGGTCGCTGGTATTGAGCGTCACCATCGCATCGGAGGGACCCAGGAGAAACAACTGCAGGTCGAATGCCGCCGTGTGCCGGATGCTCAGGAAGACATCCACGTCGCAGATGATGAGGTGATCCGGCACCGTGAGAACCGCATCCTGCATCCACCCCCGGGTGGCTTCTGCCTCGGCGGGAATCCTCTGATTGAAGCTGCCGCCGTAGACGTATACGGTGTTGGTGCCTCCTCCCAGGACAGGTTCGGACACGACCGATAGAGCTATCGCGACAACAACGGAAAGACAAACGTGCGCTCTCACCCTCACTCCTCCTCCAGACAACGGAATTCCGACAAACCGCCACGGACCTTTCCATCGATCCTGGAATACTAACAGATGGTAATCGGGAATGTCAAGAGAAAAGTTCAAACAGAATCGCCCTCTGACCGGACGAGCCACGGCGAGTGCCGGGGTCGATCCGAGCCAGAGGGCGTTCCCATCGCCCGGGGGCGATTCCATCATTCATCGCACGTCCCGCGAGGGACAGTGCTCTACGGTCTGCAGTACGGCACGACCGGAACAACGGCCTGTTGGTTCTGGTTCAGGCCGATCGTGATCTCATTGTCCACCGTCGGGTCCAGGGTCGCCGCGCCGACGACGTTCGCGTATTCCCTGACGCCGACGAACTGCGACTGCGTGCCCATGGTGTTGGGCGACATCAGGGACTGCGTCTGGCCGCCGAGGAAGCCCTGCGAGGCACTGGCCGTGCCGGCGCCCCAGGGCTTATCCAGGGACGTCGTG
>JBDKUU010000592.1:0-5461 GCA_039679525.1 Phycisphaerales bacterium
GGCTGCCCTCGTCGTCGGTGTAGGCCTCGAAATCATCGACGGCCAGGAACTCGGTCGTCGAGAAGCTCCAGACGTCGCCCGGCCGGACCGCCCCGCCCTCGGCGACTTCATCGACCTTCCAGTAGTAAGTCTTGCCGTACTCGAGGCCGGCGGCCTGATAGGTGACGCCGGTCGCGGTGTCGACCAGAGCGGTCCCATCGACCACGGCCTGCCTGTCGCCGCTGAGATAGACTTTGTGCGAGACGGCGTCGCGTCCCGGCCGCCAGTTCAGCACCGGCTCCAGCGACGCGTCTTCCGACCCGTTGGCCGGCGAACCCACGCGGGCCGCGACGGGGGTGTACGAGAAGCGGACTTCGCTGAGGCCCGTCTGCTGCATCATGCCGCCCCAGTTGCTCTGAATCGTGAGCTTGACGAACTTCGCTTCGATCCCGCCCAGGTCGATCACCGACCCGGCGTCGCCGTCAAGTCCGGTGGCCTGCGGGATTTCCACAGTGTTCAGCGTGGTCCAGGTCTGGCCGTCGACGGAGTACTCGATCAGAGCGCTCTTGGCGCCGAAGCCGATGAAGCCCTCGACCTTCTGGTTCGAGTTCCACACCTTCATGTCGAGCAGCTTGTAGGCCTTGTCGAACTTGTACTGGATCCAGGCGGGCAGCACCGAGGTGGAGCCGCTAAGCCACATGGCCGTGTCCGCGCTGCTGTGCAGATCTCCCGTGAGGCCCGAGCCGTCGACGGTCTTCTCCGGACCCATGTCTTTCGTGAACGAGCTGGCCGTGGCGGTCACGCCGGTGACCGTGTACGAGTACGGCTCAGCGGTGAATTTCCAGACCTGGCCCTTGAACGTGGCGGGCGCCGACGGGGCGTTCACCTCGTCCACGCGCCAGTAATAGGTCTTGCCGAATTCGAGCGTGCCTTCCGGATCGAAAGTCGTCCCGGCCTGCCCTTCGCTGGCAAGCACGCCCAGCGGATTGGCGGGCGTGGCGGCGTTGACGTCGTCGAAGTCGTCGCCGAAATAGACGTTGTGCGTGGCGGCGAACGGACCGGCCGTCCAGCCCAGCACGACTTCACGGGCCACGTCCACAGCGTCCGTCTCCGGCGCAGGATCCTTGGCCGAGTAGTTCTTCAGGAAGGCCGGCTCGACGTAGTCGCCTTCATACACCCGAATGCCGTCGATCCAGAAATCGCCCGGAGCGAACGCGAAGTGGAACGTCGGGCTGCACGGCGTGGCATCGGCGGTGAAGACCGGCGTGGTCGTCGTGTATTCCGCCCACTTGTCGGTGACGGTGACGATCAGCTCGTTGTACGCCGTACAGGGGTCGGCGCTCAGTTCGGGCTTCAGGCGGACCTGCAGCGTCCCACACTTGCACTTCATGAAACACGAGAAGGTGTACTTCTTGCCCTTCTGCCAGGTATGGGTGCCGTTGGTCATGCCCACGTCCCAGTTGTTCGTGCCGGCCGCCGGGACGACCACGTGCAGGCAGTACTTGCCCTCGATCGGGCCTTCCGGGACTGCGGCTCCCGCGCAACCCGTCTCGACGGTGGTCGTGCACGTGCCGTACGTGCCGTACGGCCCAATCGAGCCTGTTTCAAAACCACCGTTGGTCAGCAGGTTCACCCCTAACTGACCCTGGCTGGCCCCGGCCCCTACAAGGCCGATCGCCAAAGCCGCCATCCACCACAACGTTCGATGTCTCATGATGCTTGCTCCTAACCCTCGGTCGCAACGCGACCTAACTCCACGGATTTCACGACTCTCCAATCGAGCGGTTCGCCGCCCGGGACTTAACCATCGGGAAGGCACAAGAGACCGTCACCACACATGCTTTGATCCTCCTGAAGACGACTTCGCGACCAAATGCCCCTCGGCCACACGCCAAGGCGGCGCCAGGTTCTCTGCGCAGGGACAACCGTCGGGAAACGGCAATCCTTAGCCCTCATATCGACAATAGACTTGACGGAACTGCAAAACGCACCGGCAGCCGCAAAGAAATGCACCCTGATCCCCCCCGCGCCCCGTATGATGTGCCTGTCCGGACTCATAGCACCCACCTTCGTCGCTGTTCCACGCGACGCCAGACCGCGACGCGTCCCTCATAGCTGTCTCCGGCCCCAAAGGGCCCCCTCTTATCGGACATCCGACATCACCCCATAATACGCGACCCCGTGGAGAGTGTCAAGCGCAAAAGCAGCTTGTCACCCACCACTTTGCGGCGGCCTGTGACGTTGTCAAAAGGTCCATCAGGGAATCGCGGGATCGTCGAAACCGCCGGAGCGGCACGCCCGAAACGGCGCTGTGCGTCGGGGCGCCGGAATCGGCGTCCGTTCGCCCCCGCGATTCCGTGAACAAGCCAATAGAAAAAGGGATGCCGTGGGTGTCTGTTCCCGAAGTCCCAGACGCCCCACGGCATCCCCGAAATCAACGATCCATGATCCTGCCGACTTCCGCGCCGGCGGACGAGCCCTCAGGCCCGCCCGTCCACGCGAAGGTCATTTCGCTCACGGAGCGACGTACAACGGTCCGACGCGACCGGCAAGACCCGCCGCTTCCGCGTCGGACAGGGCGCGGTTGTAGAGGCGAACCTCGTCGATCATGCCATGCATGTACTCGGTGCCGGAGCAGTTGCCGATGCGAAGCTCCTGGCCCGTCTTGATGAACAGCGGCGTGCCGGTGAAGGTCATCGTCGACGCCAAGGCGCCGTCCACATAGATCTTGGCCGTGCCGGTGGCACCGTCGATCACGTAGATGATGTGGTGCCAGGCGCCGAGGGTGAGCACGCCGCCCTGGGCCGCGGTGACGTCCAGCGACGTGTTCAGCCAGGCACTACCGTCGCCGATGTCGCCATGGACGCGGGTCGCCTCGACCTTCATGTCGAACGTGTTGTCGCCGTTGAAACGGGTGCCGAGAATGGCCCGCATGGTCGACGTATCGGAGACGTTCACCCAGGCCGCGGCGGAGAACGTGTTCATGCCGAGGTCCGCGGCGTAGGCGACGGTGACGTACTGGCCGTCGGCCGTCATGTTGAGGGCCTGGCCGACCTTGCCGGCGACGTAGCCGGGCGAGCCGCTCGGGGTCGCGTGATGCGTGCCGGCCGAATCCTTGGCGTCGCCGTCGAACTTGTAGTAGGCGACCAGACCGTTCGTGCCCGGGTCGGCCGGGGCGACGGTTCCGGCAGCGGCAGGATACAGGCGGATGTCGTCGATGAACAGGTTGCCGACAGCGCCCGCGCCCTCGATGCCGATCGCCAGCTTCGTGACCTTCTGCAGGCCGGCGCCCGCGGAGGCCAGATCGATGTTCCAGGGCATCCAGACGGCCGCGGTCAGATCGGTCGCGGCCCCGCCGTAGTACACCTTGCTGTTGTTGTTGATCTTGACGTAGAGCTTGCCGCCGCCGGTGTTGGCCGCGTTGCCGAAGAAGTACAGCGACAGACCCTTGAGGCCGAACTTCGTCCAGTCCTGGGCCGAGTCGAACGTCCGCACGGTTTCGGAGTACGAGGCGCCGGAGTTGTTGTCATAGGCGAAGGGCATGGACTGCTTGCCGAACATGATCGTCTTCTCGGCAAACGGGGCCTGCCCGTAACCGACGATCGAGCCGTTCGCGGCATCCTCGAAACCGTCGAGCCAGGTCTGGAAGATCGCCGTGCCGGCGTCCATGTCGTCCGCGTAGCTCTCGAAATCGTCGACCGCGATGGACCGGGCCGTGGAGAAGTTCCAAACATCGCCTGCCCACTCGCTGGGCGACTCGGCGGCATTGACCTCGACCACCTTCCAGTAGTAGGTCTGGCCGAGAGCGACTTCGGCTTCATAGGAGTTCTCGGTCACCGTGGCGACCAAAGGCAGATTGGCCGCGTCGGTTCCCAGGAACACCTGGTGCGAGCCGGCCTCGCGTCCGGGACGCCAGGTCAGGCTCACCGCCGGGGCCAGTCCGGCAGCGCAGGAAGCCGGGCTCGGCTTGGCTGCCACCGTCGGGATCAGGAAGAAGCGGACCTCGCCCAAGCCGTACTGCTTGACGATCCCGCCCCAGTTGCTGGCGATCGCCAGTTTCACGTACTTGGCCGTCGCGCCGCCGAGATCCACGGTCGTATTGCTCGTGTAGGCCGCCGCACCGGGGGCTCGTGCGAACTCGAAGTCGCCGACGGACGTCCAGGTCTGGCCGTCGAGGGAGACCTGGACTGTGACGTCCTTGATGCCCCAGCCGATGGCCATTTCGGCCGCCTGGTTGGAGTTCCAGACCATGATCTTGTCCAGTTTGTAGGTCTTGTCCAACGCGTACTGAATCCACGGCGAGGCGTCGTTCATGGCGCTGAGCCACATGGTGTCGCCTGCGGTGCCGTGCTGGTCGCTGGCGTCGAGGCCGGAGCCGTCGACAGTCTTGCCCGGTCCCATGCTGGCCATGCTGATGGTGGACGCCGTGGCCGTGATGGCGCTGCCGGCGATGGCGTAGGACACAGGCTCGACGGTGAAGCTCCAGATCAAGCCCTTCTTCACGGCGAAGTCCGGGGCCCCGCCGACCTCGTCGACGCGCCAGTAATAGGTCTTGCCAAGCTCCAGACGGCCCGGGTCGAAGCCGGCCGACTCCTGGCCGGAGCTGACGAGCACGCCCCTCGGGTCAGCGGTCGTAGCGGCTTCGACATCCGCTGCGGACGCGCCGAAGTACACATCGTGCGTGACGGCGCCGTCGCCGGCCGCCCAGGACAGCGTCGCGTCGCGATAGACATCGGTGGCCTTGTCGGCGGGTGCGGGCTTGAGAGCCAGGCCGCCGCCGAGTTCCTCATTCGTGATGCCGTAGAGGTGCACGCCGTTGTTGTTGTCGTTCGTGATGAAGCGGATCGCCACGTCGGTGTCGTCCGCGACGAAGGTGTAGTCCAGGTAGTGGGCCCCGCCGCCGTCGATCTCGACGTCGATCACGTCGGTGAACGCGCCGTTATGGCCGCCGTCGCCCTGAATGGTGATCGTGCGGGCGTCCGCCCCGCTGCCCCAGGAGCGATAGTAATACCGGGTCGAGTACATCATGCCCGGCGTGAGGTCCGACAGGGTCAGTTGGAGACCCGCGCCGATCGTCGTCGAGGCGGCATGATAGATCATGTCCGTCAGGAGGCCGCGAGAATCACCATCCGCCTGCGCCGCGGTGTCGCTGCCGGCGTGGATCTGGATGTTCACGGTGGCCCGGGTGTCGCCGATCGTATATCGGAATCCCTGCCTGCTGGTGCCGTTGAAGGTCGCCGTGAGGTTCGCGGTCGGGCCCTGCTCGAAGGCCACGCCGTTGATGGTGACCGGGGCGTTGGACCCGCAATCAAGGGTGTGCGTGTACGTCTTGTCCACGCTGATGCCGATGGCGGCGTCGGTGCCCGTCACGGGCAGATCCACGATGGTCAGCGTACCGGCCTGAGCGGCTACGCCGAGAGCCATCGCGGCAAGGAGCGTCACCGGGATCCTTGCCGAAAGTCGCCAGGGGGAAATGTTCGTG
>JBDKUU010000593.1:0-20235 GCA_039679525.1 Phycisphaerales bacterium
GGCACGATCGGCATCGATCAGATCACGGGCTTCGAGACGCTCGCCAAAGAAGGAGCGGGGACCTGGACCCTCACGGGAACGGGATCGGCGGGCGGACCCATCGCGGTCAACGGCGGCACGCTGGCCATCGCTGGCAACGTCGGCGACGCCGTGAACGTCGGAACTCTCGGCACGCTGAAGGGCGGCGGCGAAGTCGGCTCCGTGACCAACAATGGGCGCGTCGCCCCCGGGAATTCCATCGGGACTCTGACCGTGAACGGGGACTACACGCACGCCGCCGATGCGGTGTACGAGGTGGAGGTGAACCCGGAGGGCGAGTCGGACAAGATCGAAGTCTCGGGAGCCGCGACGATCCTCGGGGGGACTGTCGAGGTGTTGGCGGAGGCTGGGACCTATCAGCCGAACACGGACTACTCCATTCTCACCGCCGAGGGCGGCGTGACCGGCACGTTCGATGATGTCACGTCGAACCTGGCCTTTCTGGATCCGACCCTGTCCTATACCGAGGATGAAGTGACGCTGTCCCTGGAACGGAACCAGACTGCGTTCGTCGACGTAGCCCAGACGTATAACCAGAGGGCGGTGGCCGCGACTGTCGATGAGGCCTCCGAGACCGCGTCGGGCGACGCCGTGGCCGTGATCGACGGCTTGACGACGCTCACCGCGGCGGACGCTCGGCTGGCTCTCGATGAGATGGGCGGGGCGTCCTATACGGCGTTCCCCATGGTGGACGTGGAGAGGACGCATCGACGTCTGCGGACCCTCGTCTATGGATCGGGGATGGCGTCGGCGTCTCAGAGTGCGACGGCCGGAGGAAACAGCGCGGTCCAGCTCTCGGCTGCGAACGGCGATATCGCCTCCGGCGTCTCCACTCCCGCATCGAACCGGCAGAACCTCGGGCCCTGGGGCCTTTGGATCAGCGGGCAGGGGCTCTTCGGCAAGAGAGACGGTGACGACATCGCGTCCCGTTTTGAACACGATACCGGCGGCGTGGCTGTCGGCGTGGATCGTGCTTTGTCGGACGATGTGCGGGCCGGGGTCAGCCTGGGCTATTCCCAGACGAGCATCGACTTCTGCCGTCTGGATGATGAAGGCCAGGTCGATACGTATTACGCGGCTGTCTATGGAGGCCGCCACGTCGGACGCAGCACTCTGGATGGGGCGATCTATTACGGCTACAACGAGTACGAGATGACGCGAAAGGTGGATTTCGGCGCCATCGATCGGGAGGCCGAGGGCGACTACAAAGGCAGCGACTGGGCAGGATATCTCGAAGGCAGCTACGAGCTCGCCGCGAAGAGTTGCGAAATCCGACCGACAGCTTCTCTATTCGCTCTCCACAATCATCAGGAGGATTTCACGGAAGAAGGGGCCGACTCCATCAACCTCGATGTGGACGACCAAAGCGCATGGTCGGTCAAGAGCGGACTCGGGGTCAGCGTGGCGCGAGAATTCGGCGACAGGGCTGCGTTCCGCTATCGGCCCGAGGCCAGCGTACGCTGGATTCACGAGTTCGGCGACGATCGGTACGACGTCACGGCTCGCTTCGCCGGCATGCCTGCCGGATCGTTCAGAGTGAGGTCGGACGAGATCGGCAGGGACAGCGCCCTGCTCGGGTTCGGAGTGACCGGCGGCTGGAATTCGAGCACCCGGCTGCACCTGTTGTACGACGTCCAGCTCAACGAGGATTACGTCGCCCACGCCCTGACCGCGGGGATCAGCTACACGTGGTGATCCCCGCGGCCGGACTTTGGTTGTCCGTTATTTGCCGGGTGTCAGGGCGGCTGTGAAACCGCCGTAGGGTTTCAGGGTGAGGTCGATGCCGTCCTGGCCGGTGACCGCCTGCGTCTTGCTCTCGAACGTCCGCGGGGTCTCGCCGTCCGTGATCAGGGTCATCGTGACGCGGGCGTCGCCCAGGAACGAGAGCTTCACGTCCACCTTGCGATCGGCGTTTTGGCCGTTGATGCCTGCGACGTACCAGGCGTCGCCGTTCCTGCGGGCCAGGACGATGTACTCGCCGGGCTCGCCTGCGAGGAATTTCGTGTCGTCCCACGTGGTGGGGACCGACTTCAGGAAGTTCTTGGGAGCCTCGGGCAACTCGAGGTATTCCTTCGGGCCGCCGGCGAAGTGAAGCCAGCCGGACTCGAAGATCACCGGCAGCGCCATCTCGTGGCAATACGTCGTCAGATGCTTGTACACGTTGTCCTTGAACATCACCGGCGTGTAATCCATCGGGCCGACGACGTTTCGCGTGAAGGGCAGGATCACGTTGTGGATCGGGGCCTCGGTCGTGAACTTTCTGTCGAAGCTGTAGCACTCCTCGCCGCGGACGGCCTCCATGCTCATCAGGTGCGGATAGGTCCGCGACCAGCCGCGGGGCAGGGTGCAGCCGTGGAAGTTGACCAGGATCCCGGCCTCGGCCGCGTCCTTCAGGATGTCGTGATAAAGCTGAATGATGTTCTGCTTATCGCTCTGGAAGAAATCGACCTTGACGCCCTTGATGCCCCATCTCTTGAGAGTCTGGAACTCCTCGCGGCGGATTTCCCGATTGTCCATGAGGCCGCGGGGCTTCTCGGAGACGTAGTTGTGCGGGCCGCCGGAGTTGTACCACAGCAGCAGGCCCACGCCCTTGCCGTTGGCGTAGGCGATCAGGTCGTGGATCGTGCCGTTCTTCATGCGGTCCCAGTTGGCGTCGACGAGCGAATACTCCCAGCCCATCTCGGCAGCCAGATCGACCCAAGCCTTGAGCTTGGTGCAGTCCTGCGGACTGTCGTGATCGAAGAGCCAACTCCAGGAAGCCCGTCCCGGCTTGATCCAACTCGTGTCGTTTACGGTCGACGGCGGGCACACGTCGGTGACCAGCGTGGATTCAACGATGTCGCCGAGCGAATCGCCGATGATGACGACGCGCCAGGACGTCGCCCAGGGCAGCGTCGAGGAGGGTTCGACCGCGCCGGTGAAGTTGCCTTCGCCTGCATCGGGCAGGCGGATCGTGTAGAGGCCGTCCGAGGCGTTCTGGGCGAGCCGCGTGCCGCAGTTGGAGGACTCGACGTCGGCTTCTGTCAGCAGGACCCAGCGGCTGCGGTCGCTCGTGCAGGCCAGCAGGGGGAAAGCCCAGCCGGATTCGCTTGAAGAGGCCGTGCCGACCGCGACGCCGTTGACGTAATAGGTTTCATAGGCGGGCGTGTACTTGCTCGGTTTGTCGTACGGATGGGCCCAGACCTTGCCGCCGGCGGGCAGACGAAAACCGGTGGATTCGCCTATCATGGTGTACTTGTCCTGGCTCTCTCCAGGGAAGCGGTAGCGGAAAGCGACGCCGTCGTTGTACG
The DNA here is from genome assembly GCA_039679525.1 of Phycisphaerales bacterium. Lineage (GTDB taxonomy): Bacteria > Planctomycetota > Phycisphaerae > Sedimentisphaerales > Anaerobacaceae > PLanc-01. The sequence goes on from JBDKUU010000593.1 coordinate 3,330, forward strand.
CCCGCACGATCAGCTCGACTTTGGCTCCGCCGGCGTTCTGGAAGACCAGGGTCTGCTCGTTGGCGAAGTTACGGCAGGTCTTTCGCTTGCCGGTCGTCATCGTGTAGGTCTCGTCAATGGTCTTGACCGCTCCGGCTTCGACGAGCTTCAGGCCGTCGACGAAACTCTGGTCCTTGCGGCTGACGCCCATCGGCGACTGGCCTACCACGGTCTGTTTGTCGCAGGTGACGTCGTACTGAAGCTGAGCTTTCTCAGTCAGGCTGACACGGATGGCGACTTTGCCGTCGGGCGATCCGACGGTCCAGCCGGTTTGGGCACAGGCCATTTGGGTGAGCATCAGGGCAGTGAACGCGGCGGCGATCGTTGCGTGTCGAACGGTTGACTTCATGTTATGCCTCCTTGAGCATCGGTTCGCCGGGCCTCCCGCGCGGGGGACCGGCATTCTTGGCGATAGGATACGTCACGTCTGCCGCGATTTCAATCCTATGCCAAGGCAAATCCTCGGGTTGACACGAGCAGGTCGTTTCGATATGTTGGGGGCATGGCTGAGTCGAAGAACCATTGCAACGGCAGGACGAAGGCGGATGGGAAGGGCGGCGTGGCTGCCTTCCTCACGACCGCGCTGAACATGGAAGACCAGATCAGTCGGAGCGTGTACGAGGAGTATATGAGCCGTGCGAACTGGCCGGCCGAACTCGACGGCGAGACCTTCGAACAGATCAAGTCGCGGCTGACCACGCTGATCGAAGAAACCAAGGGACACGCCAAGATCCTTCAGACCCTGGTCAAAGAACATGCCCAAAGCAAATAACGCCAACAAGGCCAAGATGATCAGCGAGCTGGCGACGATGAAGTCGTACGAGTTGTCGGCCCGGGACCTCTATCGGCAGATCGCCGCCGATCCGCAGGTCGTCGAGCCCGAAATTCGCGACGCCTTCACCCGGCTGGCGGAAGACGAGCATCGTCATGCGGAGCTGGTTCAGGAGATCATCGATCTCGTTGAAAAGGCCCTATAGTCTCCGGCGGTTCGTTCTCCTTCTGGCGTTCATCTTTCTCTGCGGGGGAGCCGTCGGTCTCGGATGGCCTCTGATCTCAGTTGCGATCCTGGGCCGCGACGGTCCGGTGCTCTACCTCATCTCCGAAGACGCCAAGGGCGTGCATTTTGTCGCCGCGGACGCCAATACGGTTTGCAGCGAGCCCAACCTGGTCGTCATCACCCACGGCTGGTACGAACGCGAGCCCTGGCCCGCTCAGATGGCCCTGGCGATCTACCGGCGGGTGGATCACAATGCCTGGTGTTGCGGATGGTACGATTGGCGAGGGCAGGCGGCTCGCCTGTTGCCCTGGGACGCATCGAAGATCGCCCGCGACGAACTGGGTCCCTCGTTGGGCCGACAGATCGCCGGCCTGTCCGGCCGGTGGCGACACGTCCACCTGATCGGCCACTCCTCCGGGGCCTGGCTGGCGAACGAAGCCGCAGCCACAGTCGCGTCCCAGAGCTCCGCGAGCCTCCACGTGACGTTCCTCGACGCCTACGTGCCGAAGGGCTGGGATTCCGATGCGCTCGGCCGCGTGGCTGCCGATCCGTGCGAGGTCTTCTGGGCCGATCACTATTTCACCCGCGACTGGGTCGGCGACATGACGGCCAACGTACTGACCCACGCCTGCAACGTGGACATCACCGACGTGAACCCGGGCTTCGACGGCCACAAGTTCCCCTGGCATTGGTATCAGGCCACGATCGCAGGCCGCTACGACCCGGGCGGCCGCTTCGCCCGCGAGCGGGTGTGGTGCGAAATCGACGGTCGGCAGTATGGCTTCGAGCGGTCTCTGGAGGCGGGGCAACGCAACTGGCGGACGAGCCTGGACCTCAGAGCCCCCAAGGAACCGGTGAGAATCCTGCCGCTGCGGTGATGCGCCGTCGAATCAGACCCGTGATCGTGGGCTCGGCCGAGCCTATCTCAGCAACGCGGCCACGCTGGCGGTATCGACTTCGGCCGTAGTCCGCAGAGCCTGCTCGGCGTCCGTGGCGAGCTGCGTCCCCATGTAGGCTGCGACCTGGGATGCGGTTAGAGGACTCATGCCGACCTGCGACTCCGGATCATTCTGAGCGGACAGTCCGGCACTTGCGCCAGCTCCCACGCCGACGAAGCCGGCCTCATTCAGAGCCTGTGCGAGGTACCTTTCCGACAAAGCCAGCGCCTGCTCCATGCCGTGCCGCTTCCAGTCCGGGTTTGTCGTCGACTGCCCCTGTGCGGCGGTCGCCGCGTTCGATGCGTAATGGGTAAGGTTTGCGCTCCCGACGTTTTCGACGCCGCTCATATTCAGTCCTCCTTCAGTCATCGATTGATGGGAATAGTGAAATCCCGGCTGTTCTCGTTTCGCAAAGTATAGAAAACGGCAGGTTCGCAGGCAAATGGCTGGTCGTGCCGGGAAGACGCCCCAGACGAAGGTCGTTTCGTCCTATTCACAGAGGACCTTGTAAGGCCGGTCTGGGGGCCCGGCTGAGCTTATTTCAGCAGCGCCGCCACCCGGGCGGGATCGATCTGGGCCACAAGTCGCAGCACCCCGTTGACATCCGCGGCAATTTGCGCCCCCATGTAGGCGGCGAGCTCGGACGCGGTGATCGGATCGAGGGCGCCCTGCTCGGGCTCGTTTCCCGCCAACTGGTTCTTGAGGTATTGCTCGATCTTCTCGGGGCCGCCGGCGTGGATATCGACGAAGCCGGCGGCATTCAAGGCCTGTGTGAGGAACTTGGTTGACAGCTTCAGCGGGTCCTCCATCCCGATGCGTTTCCACTCCTGATTTGTCGTCTGCTGTCCCTCCGCGGTGGGCGACACGCCCGGCACTGTGTAGTTGAAACCCGAACTTTCGGCGCTTCCGACCCCGTTCATATTCTCTCCTCCGTATCAATAGTGATTGACGAGAATGAAGAACTGATGGTGCCTCCGTTTCCCAAAGTATAGAAAATGTGCGTTTCCCCAGCAAATCACCAGTTGCACCGGGCAGAAGTCTGGGGTGGGCCGGCCTCGCCCACTTGCGTTGGGTCTTGTAATCGGGCTTGGGGGCTATATAATCAAGGTTTACCCTGAACCTATGGAGACAATCGAATATGGCCAAACTGACGAAACTCGATGATATCGTATCCCTGTGCAAGCGGCGCGGGTTCATTTTTCAGTCCAGCGAGATCTACGGCGGCCTGGCGAGCTGCTACGATTACGGCCCGTTGGGCGTCGAGCTCAAGAACAACGTGAAGAAGGCCTGGTGGAAGAACGTCGTCCAGATGCGCGAGGACGTCGTCGGCCTCGATTGCAGCATCCTCATGCACCCCCTGGTCTGGAAGGCCTCGGGCCATGCGGACAAGTTCGCGGACCTCGTCTCCGTGTGCAAGAAGTGCAACACGCGGAGCCGCGTGGACCACCTCAAGGAGAAAGAGGGCAACAGCCGGAAGGCCGAGGAGCATTCCGAGCACGCGAACGTCGAGACGATCGAGTCCGAGCCGCACGACCTGCGGAACAAGGTCTGCCCGGCTTGCGGCACCGTCGGCCAGTTCACCGAGCCCATGCCTTTCAAGCTCATGTTCGAGACGCAGATGGGCGCCAACGCCGACGACTCGATGATCCTGTACCTGCGGCCGGAGACCGCCCAGGGCATCTTCGCGAATTTTCGCAACGTGCTCGACAGCACCCGGGTCAAGATCCCGTTCGGCATCGCCCAGATCGGCAAGAGTTTCCGAAACGAGGTCACCACGAAGGCCTTCATCTTCCGCACCCGCGAGTTCGAGCAGGCGGAGCTGGAGTTCTTCTGCGAGCCCGGCACCGACGAACAGTGGTACGAACATTGGAAGGAGCAACGCTGCAACTGGTATCTGAACCTCGGCATGAAGAAGGACAACCTGCGGTTCCGCGATCACGAGAAGGACGAACTGGCCCACTACGCCAAGGCGTGCGTGGACGTCGAGTACAAGTTCCCCTTCGGCAGCGGCGACTGGCAGGAGCTCGAGGGCATCGCCAACCGCACGGACTTCGACCTGCGGCAGCATCAGCGGGGCATGCGGACCGTCACGAAATGGCACGAGAACGGCCGGGACCTGACGAAGGTCAAGCTGGCAGACGAGGCCGAGGATTATCAGTCGGGTCCGCTGTCGTTCTTCGACGAGGAGAAGAAGGCCCGATACATCCCGTACGTGATCGAGCCCAGCGCGGGCATGGACCGCAGCACGCTGGCCTTCCTGGTCGACGCTTACGACGAGGAAGAGGTCCGCGGCGAGACGCGAAACGTGCTCCGCTTCCACCCGGCCCTGGCCCCGACCAAGGCCGCGATCTTCCCGCTGGTGAAGAAAGAGGGGATGCCGGAGATCGCCCGCAGCATTTACGACGATCTGAAAAAGTACTTCACGTGCTTCTACGACGAGAAGGGCGCGGTCGGCCGGCGGTACCGACGCCAGGACGAGGCGGGCACGCCGTTCTGCATCACCGTCGACGGCGACACCCTCAAGGACCGCACGGTCACCGTCCGCGAGCGCGACAGCATGGAGCAGTCCCGCATCTCAATCGACCAGATCAAGGCCTATCTGCGTGAGAAGCTGGATATGTGATGAGAATAAGGGGAATCATCTGGCTGGATTCTGTCGTCGAGAAGCTCGACGCGAAGCATGGTGTTTCCCAGGAGGAGGTACGCCAGGTCCTTCAGGGACGGGCGACGTTCCGGTTCGTGGAAAAGGGGCATCGCCCTCATGAGGATGTGTATGCCGCCCTCAGTCAGACCAGAGTGGGCAGGTATTTGATTGTGTTCTTCGTGCATAAGCCGGATCATCGCGTGTTGATCCTGTCGGCGCGAAATATGACCGACGCAGAGAGAAGACGCTATGAAAAGCGATGAAAAAAGAAAGCGAAGAGGCAGTCGCAAGAGCGGCGTCTCCAAGGGCAAATCGTACGCGGAGATGGGTGACTTCTGGGATCAGCACGACCTTTCCGACTTCTGGGACAAGACGCGATCTGTTCGGGCTGATGTCCAACTGGAATCCGAGGAGTCTTTCTACGCGATCGAAAAAGGATTGTCGCAGACGATCCGGGAGGAAGCCAAGGAGCGAGGGATTTCTCCTCGTACGCTGGTGAATCTATGGCTCCAGGAGAAACTCCAGGAAGTCAGACATCAGTAGAACCGAACGGTCTGCATGGTAAGGTCTGAGGCTCTAGACGATGATCATTGATCGAGTTGAAAATGGGCGTTTGTACGAGCCGATGCACAAACGATTTCAGAAGGCTTTCGCCGTGCTGAGGGATCCGACGCTTGCGCAGAAACTGGACGGCCGCTACAGCGTCGACGGCGACGATCTCTATTACATCATCCAGCACTACACGACCAAGCCGATCGATCAGGGCCGATTCGAGTCCCATAAGAAGTACATCGACATCCAGGCCCTGATCGCGGGCCAGGAGATCCTGGGCTGGTCGCCGATCCAGGGCCTGGAGGTCGTCGAGCCCTACGACGACGCCAAGGACATCATGTTCTACCGCGTGGGCACGATCCAGGCCCAGACGCGCCTGGAGCCGGGGCTCTTCTGCCTGCTATACCCGAACGACGCCCACCTCCCATCCTGCCAGGTCGCCTGCCCGGCCCCCGTCCACAAAGTGGTCTTCAAGATCCGAATCGACGAGACGTCGAGAGCCAGGCTTTCCTGAGTCATCCAACGGTTTCTATCCTCTTGAGTTGGTTGATGTAGTCGGAAGGAAGATGCCACCACTCTGCTCCCTCGACGATCAAGTTCTTGTACTTCGCGTTGGGACGCGGCGGATCACTCTGGGGGGTGGCGAAATAGACGTGTACGAGAAGCGGTTTCTCCTCCTGCCCATCTCGGCAGACATGGCGTTCTTCCCGATTATAGGCGTTCTTGTCGCATTCTCGGCCAGGTCGGAGACCTTCGTGCTCGTCTAACATCGTCATCTCCGTGTCAGGAATCTCGTAAACAACGCCCCAGATTTCAGCCCCTTCCTCGGAGACCGCATCGGCGACGCCACACTTCCAAGAGTTGGAATACCGAGTGAATGCCAGTCGGTGATCCCCCAGCAGAGCCACGGTAACGAATCGCGCCGATGGGCAACGTCTTCGTATCTGGCTCCAGTCCATGTTCGAGCCGTACGCAAAGTACAACATCGTCCGTTCTCCTCTTGGCATTAACGCTTGGGGGATGCACCGTATTGTCCCGGATCGCCTTCTATAGATGCGGGTCAGGATTGGCTTGGACTCTGAGTTCGCCCTCGTACATGAAAGAACCGAAAAGCTTTTCTGGAGCGGGTTTGGCTAAGTGCACAGCATCCGCGACTTCATAGTACCGATGCAGGGTTCCCAGCGGAACGACAACATAGTGCAGATGATGTTGCAGACTCGCCGCTCGGCCGTCGGGAAATACGTCTTGTGGCAGATAGGTCACCAACAGTTCTGCTTCCTCCACCACAGCCTGAGCCATCTTGGGTTCGTCAAAGGCGCTCGACGCGAGGAAGAGATCATCACGATGACAAATTGGAAGTACTGCGGGTTGATTGAGTATCGGCGACTCGACAAGTAGATACCCATACGGCTGAGCAAGGGTCTTGGCACTGACTTGGCCATCGGCCTGAAGGACTGTATCACCTGGGTCGAATTCTCGCACACGAAAGACCTGCCCTATGATGTCGCTCCATTGAATGTGCTGGCCGATCACCGGAATCATCGTGTCGATATCCACGCCCATGATGCGCAAGGCTGCTTTGCTCCTTGCTTGAGCAGAGGCAATCCGGCATTCGGCAGCAGCGCGGTCGCCTCGGCTCAGGTCCTGTTGGACCATCGCAAACTCGCGTTGTGTCAGGCCAGTACTCCGGATCAAGTTCTGTGCTCTCCGGCGTCGCAGGAGGTGTTGACCCACCACTGCGATAATCGTGAGGACTATTAGAGAAGGCCACATGTACGAACTCCTATCAGTTCCTCCCGTTGTACTTGTGTTTCAATTTTGGCAGGCCGCCTTTGGCTTCGCCGAGTTTGCGAAGGGTGAGCAGACGATGGGAGATTTGGGCGGGCTCCACCTGCTGGCCGGTTCTTTCGGCATAGTCTGCCACAAAGGAAAGCAATCTTGCGGGGTCGCTGACGAGGGAATCGCAGGGCGTGTCACATTCGATGTACATCTGTCTCAAGACGTTGTCGTCGAGCACGGGAGATTCGGACACCTGAGAATTCTGACGGACCATGACTCCTCCTTTCGCTACCGATGAAGAAACGGATTCTGCGAAACATCGTCCAAGGTGCGTAAGCTCGCTGCTGTACACACTATCGGCGGGGAAGCCGCATTCGATAAGTGCGAAAAGTCCGTCAGAGGGAAAATCGGCACCAATCAGCGTTGTAGGCTGGACGGTGGTGTGCAGAGGGCCGATTATCCGACTATGTGCGATTGATAACGATGGGAGCCCTGTGTTCTTACGAGAGAATACGTCTGCGGCACGATGACGTCAGGGGGCAGTCTGTCGCCGATACAGGGTCTTTCCGACCTCGTCGATGTGCTGCTTGAGCGGCGCGTGTCGGATGGTGTCGTAGGCCTGAACGTCGAACATGTAGGGAAGCGGCAACTGGTCGAGTTCGCCCATGATGCGACCGATCAACCCCTGGTCCAAATCGCCCCAGAGGGCCAGGTCCACATCGGAGTTCTTCTCGAAGCACGCCATCGCCCTGGAGCCGAAAACCTTCGCCTCGCGGACCTCCCGGTGCCGCCGCAGGACGTCGCGAATGAGCTCCAATGCCCTCGCGTCCAGGCCGAACGTTTCTATGCAGATTCCCTTTGTTTCAGCCACGTAAACACCTGCTCTATGGCGACCACATAACGCTTCGAAATATTGCCGAAGACCGTCTCGAAAGTCGCGTTATCGTACGTATGAGACATCAGGTTTCGCTGTTCGAGCATGTCGATCCAAGTCTGCCCATCCGCAATGATCCCGGCGGCAAACGCCTGTTTGATCACGCTTCGCGGCGTGATCTGATCGAACGCCACACCGTTGTAGACCAAGTAATCCTTCAGGGTCTTCCACGCGAGTTCAAACGTGTATTCGAATCGCTGGACCACCCCTTCCTTCTCCAAGTCGGACATCTCGGCAGGGTCCTTTTCGAATGCCTCTTGGAGCAATCGAAAGGCTCGCTCGAAGTTCTCCAGCCTCTGCCGCCAGCGGACAGCGTTCTTCATCCTGATACTCCTATGGTTGGCTTGTGCTCGCATCATATCAGAACCTTCCCGTGGTGGCAACTTATTGGGCCTTTTCGGAAATCCTGTCGCGCGGTATAGTCTGGAGCATGCAAGAGCAGTTCGTAGGGTGGGCTCTTAGCCCACGCGTTGGTTGATCGAATCGCGCCTTGACGCGTGGGTTGAGAGCCCACCCTACATGCCTTGCCGCCCAAAACCCAATGCCTATACCAACGCCAGTAAGGAACCAGGAGAATGGCCGAGAACGTCTACATCGATCGATTGAAGGATCACGTCGGGCAGGAAGTCACCCTGCAGGGCTGGCTCTACAACAGCCGGGCCAGCGGCAAGATCCAGTTTCTCATCATCCGCGACGGCACGGGGCTCTGCCAGTGCATCGTCGAGAAGGGCAAGGTGCCGGACGAGGTCTTTGAAGAGCTCAAGAAGCTGGGGCAGGAGTCCTCGCTGGCCGTGACCGGCGTGGTGCGGGCCGATGAACGCAGTGTCGGCGGCTACGAGATGGCCGCCACGGGCGCTCGCGTGATCTGCGCCACAGAAGGCTATCCGATCACGCCCAAGCCTCACGGCGTCGATTTCCTGATGCGGCATCGCCACCTGCACTTCCGCTCGCAGAAGCAGTGGTGCATCGGCAAGATCCGCCACACGGTGATCGACGCGATCCGCCGATACTTCAACGACAACGAGTTCACGCTCGTCGACACGCCGATCTTCACGACCATCGTCGGCGAGGACCAGACGTCGCTGTTCGAGGTGGACTATTTCGGGCGGACGCTGCACCTGACGCAGACCGGCCAGCTTTACCTGGAGTCGGCCGCGATGGCGTATGGCCGGGTGTACTGCTTCGGACCGACCTTCCGGGCAGAGAAGAGCAAGACCCGCCGGCACCTGACCGAGTTCTGGATGGTCGAGCCGGAGGTCGCGTTCATCGATCTGGATGGTCTGCTGAAGCTGGCCGAGGGGCTCGTCTCCAGCATCGCGGCCCGCGTGCTGGCGGACAACCGCACGGAACTGGAAGCCCTCGGCGCCAATATCCCGGCCCTGGAGCGGATCAAGCCGCCATTCTACAGACTGACATACACCCAGGCGGTCGAGATCTTGAAGGGGTCCAAGGCCCGCGACTACTTGGCCGGCGAACTCGAGAACCTGAAGACTCAAAAGCAGCAGACCGAGGCCCGAATCGCGGAGCTCCAGAAGCAGGAGGCGGGCTCGACCAAGCAGTGGCAGAAAGACAAAATCGCCGCCGAGCTGATCGATCTCAACGCCGAGCTCGAGGAGCTGAACACGCGGATCGAGAACAACCCCAAGCACGCCCAACTGGCGGCCGAATTCGAGTGGGGCAAGGACCTGGGCGGCTCCGACGAGACGATCATCTCAATGATGCACGACAAGCCGGTCTTCGTGACGCACTACCCGCGCGAGGCCAAGGCCTTCTACATGCGGGCCGACCGCAGCAACGAGAAGGTCGTGGAGAATTTCGACCTGCTGGCTCCGATGGGCTTCGGCGAGATCATCGGCGGCTCCGTCCGCGAGGACGACTACGAATATCTCCTGGGAAGGATCAAGGACCAGGGCCTGAATCCCGAGACCTACGACTGGTACCTGGACTTGCGAAAGTACGGCTCGGTCCCGCACGGCGGCTTCGGCCTGGGCGTCGAGCGAACGGTCGCCTGGATCACCGGCGAAAAGCACATCCGCCAGTGCATCCCGTTCCCCAGGATGATGGACAAGGTCTACATCTGAGCCGTTTGTAGTGACGCCGCAAGGCGTTTCTTCGTGGTTCGTGCGTCCTCGCACGACGTCTTCAGGCAAGCGAGGCCGTTTGCCCTGCGCGGATACTCCATGGGTGTCGCGTCTCGGATCGAACGAGAATCCGTTGAAATACCCAACCGGAGGGGTAGAATGTCCGCTTGTTCATCATGCAGGGCGTCGCTCTGAGAGAAGGAGATTCGCATGGGCAGTCAACCGGACACGATAACCAGGATCGCCGTTCGCGGTTTCAAGTCGATCGCCGACGAACAGGAGATCGAACTGCGTCCACTGACGTTGCTCGCAGGGGCAAACAGCTCCGGCAAATCCAGCATCATGCAACCCATCCTGCTGCTCAAACAGACCCTTGAAGCACCGAGCGACCCGGGCGCTCTGCTTCTGGATGGTCCTAATGTCCATTTCACATCAGCGGGGCAAATTCTCAGTCGCGTCTCGCGCGATGGCGGAGAACCAAGATTTGGCGTCCATATTGAGTTATCCAGCGGTCGCCGTCTTGAGGTCGTCTTCAGACGTGAAGAAACCATGGGATTTGAGGTCGACGCAATGAGCTACTCTGACGATAGTGAGATGAGACACATCGTCCCAGAGATGTCTCCTAACGAGATCCTCACAGTCTTGCCCGACTCTATGCGAAGGTTGCACGATTGCTTTCAGAGGATGAGGACCGAGAAACTGTTTTGGTTCGTCTATCGTGAAAGGTGTTTCCTGTCATTTGAACTCGACCCAAAGGCCAATGTGGGGGCTGGCGAATACAGGGCGTCTCCTGGTGCTCGATTCGTCCGCCATCTCCAAGGTCTGATGCATCTGCCCGGCTTGCGAGGGAATCCACAACGTACCTGCCCCAAAAGGGCCGGTGGACCGTTGTTCCCTGGAGTCTTTCAGGACTATGTAGCCAGCGTAATTGCACAATGGCAGTCGAAAGGCGACTCTCGTGTGTCGCAACTCGCGGCGGCGCTTGAGGATATGGGACTGACCTGGAAGGTAGAAGCACGATCCGTGAACGATACGCAGGTGGAGCTTCGTGTTGGACGCTTGACGCATGGCGGGAGTGGAGCCGATGCCGACCTCGTCAATATCGCTGATGTTGGAGTTGGCGTGTCACAATCGTTGCCTGTCTTGGTTGCTTTGGTTGCAGCGGAACCGGGACAAGTTGTTTATCTCGAGCAGCCTGAGATTCACCTGCATCCGCGGGCGCAGCGACGGCTTGCTCATGTTCTGGCAGACGCGGCAAATCGCGGTGTCGTTGTCGTCGCCGAGACGCACAGTTCTCTGCTTTTGCGGGAAGTCCAGACACTTGTTGCCACGGGCAAGCTGGCTACGGACAAGGTCAAACTGCATTGGTTTCAGCGGCAGGAGGACGGGCGCACGGTTGTCACCCCGGCCGACTTGGATGAGAACGGGGCCTTTGGCGATTGGCCGGAGGATTTCGACGAAGTCGAGCTCGATGCGGAGAAGGCCTATCTTGATGCTGTCGAACGCAAAGGGGCAGGCGAGTGAAGGCCAAACACTCCAGGCTTCTGGTGGTCGATGCATCGGTAGCTCAGTCGGCTGGTGAGACTGAGCATCCTATGTCTTCCTGTTGCCGTGACGCTCTCGTTTCCATCCTCGATATTTGTCATCGCGTCACCATGACGAAGGCGATTCGAGAGGAGTGGCGCAACCACGCGAGCGGATTCAGCACAAGATGGCTCGCCAGCATGTACGCCAAGAAGAAGGTGTACCGGTGTGAGGGAGTTCAGTTGAGTCACGTGGATGAGGCGTGTGAGGAGCTTTCTGCTGGTGAACAGCATGGGCTCAGAAAGGACCTCTGCTTGGTTGAAGGCGCCTGTGCGGGGGATGGGATCATCGTTACGAGAGATGATGCGATCGTGGTGATCTGGGGGAAGTGCCATCATCAATTCGGTCTCGCCAAGCAGATTCAGTGGATCAATCCGCTGATCGATGGCGTCCATGCTCTGGAACGCCTTTGATGCGAATTCGGTTTCCGGGCATCGAGACCTGTGTGACGGGAATACAACAGGCCGGACCGATCAGGAGATTGATCGATCCGGCCCGCATGCATTCTATTCGAAGATACTATTCCAGCTTGATCGACACGTCTCCGTCCTGGGACGATGCCTTGATGGCCGGGCCGCCCTGGTTGAGCTTTCCGACCACGGAGCGCTTGGTCCGCGTGCCCTCGAAGCCCGGGGCGTCCAGACCCAGATCGCCTTCGCCGGTCTTCAGGTCGACCGTGACATTGGATGTCTTCGGCATGACCACGGAGATGTCTCCTTCCGTGGATTCGAGAGAGCAGTCCTCCGCCGGACTCTGGGCGAACGAGACGTGGATATCTCCATCGATCACCTTGACATGGATGCCGGCCAGGACTTCCTGCAGCGAGACATCCCCATCGATGGTCTGGATCGTCATAGGTTTCGAGCACTTCTGAGCTTTCACGTCCCCATCCACGGTCTTGAGCTCGAGCGGCCCGCCGCAGTTCACCGCGGAGACATCGCCATCCACTGAGTTCATCGACAGAGAACCCAGGCATTCGGATGCGGACACGTCTCCATCGGTCGTTCTGATCGACACCGGGCCGGCCAGACCCTTCACCATCGTGTCGCCGTCCACCGACACGGTCTTCAGAGCGAGCCTGGCGGGCATGAGGACTTCCATGGAGACGCTCGCCCCGATGTCCTGGGGCATCTTCTTGGGCATTGCCGCTCGGACGGTCATGATGTCGTCGTCTCGCGTGGGCGTCTTGTTGTCGTCTCTCCCGAGGATTACGCCGATCTTCTCTTTCAACGCCAGGATTTGTTTCTGTGCGTCGGGGCTGGCTGCCAGCTTCTCCCTGGGTGTGAGGATGATCGTGGCCCGGACTTCCACCGTGTTCTTGGCCGCGTCTTCATGCGCTCTGACGGCGATGTCTCCATCGCGAGAAAGGCACAGCACCGTCTTGATGTCCTCGACATTGGCCGACAGGGATTGTTTCCAGATGTACTTGTTGTCCTTTTGCGTGTAGCCGTCGACCGGAAACGTCGCATTATTGGGCTCGGCCGCGACCACGGGCGTCGGGGGTTCCTCGGCGGATGATGCCGCGAATGCACTGAAGGGGATCACCAGCAGGCCGATGGCTACGAGCCACAGACACGACACAAACGACAATCGGGATTGAGGGGTGCGATTCAGATCCAACATTCTCATGAGTCTCTTCCTTACAACACTGTTGGGACTCAATATGCCGAGGACTGCCGGCATGGGAGTCCGGGTTCGGTTGACTCGCTTCACAATATGCAGAAAACTCTCTCCACAAACCGCACGCGATAGGTTCGAACCCAACACGGCCGTGTCGTCGCACGCGAATTCCCGCTGGCGGTCGATCAGGATGTTGACGATCCACACGCCAGGATGGAAAAAGAAAACGAATTGAACGAGCTTCTGGAAGAGCTTGACCGGCATGTCCCAACGTTGAATGTGGGCCAGCTCATGGAGGAGAATCCATCGCATCTGGTCCGTGCCGTGGCGGTCTGCGAAGTCCGCGGGGATCAGCAGCGTCGGCGACCACAGGCCGTACACGACGGGGCTGGCCACGCCCGGATTGGTTGCGACCCGAACCGGCCGTCCGATGCGCAGGGTCCTTCTGAGTTGATCCAGGGAAACCCCCGCCATGCTCAAATCGACGTCATCGGACCGTCTGACCGCTCGGAGCGTGGTCCATTCCGTGTACGCGAACCGGCACAGCAGAACGGCAACCACGCCCGACCATGCGACCATCAGCATCGCCGCTGTCGACACAGGGAAACGCCGTGCTTGTTCGACTCGGATGTCCCTGTGCTCAGCAGCAAAGGCAGGGGTGGCTTCCTTCGATTCAATGTCGAGCTTGGAGCTCATCTTGGAAGGGCCGTCGGAAGTGACAGCCGCGGGCGTCCATGCCGGTCGCAGCGCACGGACGGCCTTTTCCGGAAAGGGCGTTTGAACGGGCGTCGCCAGCTTGATCAGGACGAGCAGGAACAGGCAATAGCCGAACTGGGCGGATGCCCGGCGTCTCAGCACGCCCCAGAGGATTCCCACAAGCAGCAGGACCCACGCAGAGTCGATCGCCCGGCTCCACATGAACTGGCACCACTGCTGGGCCGCCGCGTTGAGCGTTTCAATAGAGATCATGGGGCTCTCTTTTCCCGTTTTCTGTGCTCGTCTATGATGTTCTGGAGCTCATCGAGATCCTTCTGGGTCAGGTTGACTTTCTGGGTCATATAACAGAGGAGCTGTCCCTTGACCGTATCCACGCTCCTGTCCATGAGCTCGTCCGCCGCCTTGGTCAGGGTTTTGATCGCCGGTTTGGTCGGGCTGTAGATGAACCGGTTTCCGTCCTCCGCGGTCTGGAGCAGCCCCTTGGCCACGAGATTCGACAGCATCGTCTTGACTGTCGTGGGGGCCCATTCGTGCCGCTTGAGGGCGATCTCGGAGATCTCGCGGGAGGTCCCTTTGCCCAGTTCCCACACGATCTTCATGATCTTCCAGTCCGCCTGCGTCAACAGATCCGGAGATTTCCTTCGCATCGATTCTTTCCTTTCCGCAAATCCCAAGCCGCAATGGGGAGGATCGCCAAAGCGACTATGATTATAGTTATAGTCGTTTCGCGTGTGCAAGATATTGTCGCAAAAAAAAGAAATTTTCTTTCGGGGGGGCCGGACGCTTCATCCGGGCGACTTTGATGCGGGGAATTCTACTTGCCATGGGATGGGACCGCTGTATTCTCTGCATTCACAGTCGAACGAAGGTCTATGGATATACGAATTGAAAGTCTGCTCGAAGGGGCCCGCCGGGCGAAGGGCGTTGTGGTGATCGTGGACGTGTTTCGAGCGTTCACCACGGCGGCGGTTGCGCTTGCGCGGGGGGCGGACCGGATCATCGTCGTGCCGGAGGTCGATGAGGCCTTGCGGCTGCGCGACGAGGGCGCCGGCGATGTCTGTGTGGGCGAGGTCAACGGCATCCGCCCCGAAGGGTTCGACTTCGGCAACTCGCCGCATGAACTCATGCACGCGGAACTCGCGGGCAAGGTGGTGATCCTGTCCACGCGGGCCGGAACCGTCGGAGTCAAAGCGGCGGTCGGGGCTACCGAGGTTTATGGCGGGTCGCTGGTTGTGGCGGGCGCCACGGCCCGACTGATTCGCCGGCAGCAGCCGGCGGAGGTGACGATCGTGGCGATGGGCTGGAACGCCGCGGTGCGGACCGACGAAGATGAGCTTTGCGCCCTGTACCTGCGGAACGTCATGCAGGGGCGTCATCCGGACCCCGAGGCGGTCCGCAAGCTTGTGCTGGCCGGCGGCGAGGCGCCCAAGTTCCACGATCCCGCCCAGCCGCACTTTCATCCGGGCGACCTGGAGATCGCCCTGGAAATCGACAAGTACGACTTTGCCGTTCGCATCTTCAAGGAAGGGGAGTTTCTCGTGGCGAGGCGACAAGGATGAGCGACTGGACGATCCAGAAACTGCTGACGTGGATCACGGAATACCTGACGCAGAAGGACGTGGACTCGCCGCGGCTCAGCGCCGAACTGCTGTTGTCCAAGGTGCTGGGGCTCAAGCGGATCGAGCTGTACACGCAGTTCGGCAAGGCGGTCCCGCAGGAACAGTTGGACGAGCTTCGCGGCCTGGTCAAGCGGGCCGGCCTGCACGAGCCCGTCGCATACCTGGTCGGCAAGACGGAATTCTACTCGATCGAGTTCGAGGTCACCTCTGACTGCCTGATTCCCCGGCCGGAGACCGAGCAGCTTGTGCAGAGGGCCATCGAGTTCCTTCGCAAACGAGAGGCCGGCCAACTGGCCTGCGATCTCTGCACCGGCTGCGGCATCATCGCCGTGGCGATCGCCAAGAACGTGCCCGGCGCGAAGGTGATCGCGACGGACATCTCCGCCCCGGCGCTGGCTCAGGCGACGAAGAATATCGAGAAGCACGGCCTCCAGGAGCGGATCGAGCTCCTGCAGGGCGATCTCATCGAGCATCTGGACCCAACACTGGACCCGTTCGACCTGATCGCGACCAATCCGCCGTACGTCAGCGCCGCCGAGTACGAGGCGCTCGACAAGAACGTGAAGGACTACGAGCCGCGGATCGCCCTGTACGCGGGGGAGGGGGGCTTGGACGTGTATAAGCGGATCGCGGAGAATGTGGGCCCATTCCTCAAACCCGACGGAATCCTGCTGATGGAGATCGGCTACATGCAGGGGGCCACAGTCCCGAAGCTCCTCGAAGAGACCGGCGTCTTCGCCTCGATCGAAGTCGAAAAGGACTTCGAAAAGCACGACCGTGTCGTCGTGGCCCGAAAGGCATCTGCCTGATTTCAGTATGAGATCAGCGTGTGGATTCTGTGCGGGGCCAGCTTGCGGCGGCCGCCGAGGTCGGCCAGCTCGATGACGAAGGCGATGCCGACGACCTGGGCGCCGACCTTCTTGATCAGCTCGCAGGCCGCGCACATCGTGCCGCCGGTGGCGAGCAGGTCGTCCACCATGAGGACCTTGGCGCCCCGCGGAATGGCGTCGCGGTGCATCTCGAGGGTGTCCACGCCGTACTCGAGCTCGTAGGTCGCGCACTCCGTCGCGCCCGGCAGCTTGCCCTTCTTGCGGACGGGAATGAACCCGGCGCCGAGCCGCTCGGCGACCGCGGAGCCGAAGATGAACCCGCGGGCCTCGACCGCCGCCACGTACTGCACGCCCAGCCCGAAGAACGGGGCGCACAACGCGTCCACGGTGGCGGGGAACGCCTTGGGGTCCGCCAACAGCGGCGTGAGGTCGCGGAAAAGAATCCCCTTCTTCGGCCAGTCCGGAATCGCGCGAATGTACTTCGCCAGGTCAAGCTGCTCGTTCGCCATCTGCCATCTACTATTCACCATTTACTATTTGGCCCCATCTGCCGCACGGAATCGCATCATGCG
>JBDKUU010000594.1:0-9703 GCA_039679525.1 Phycisphaerales bacterium
CGCCGCAATCGGTGAAGGTCGCGTTCGACTATGCGATTCTCGTCGATCCGGCCGGTGGGCTCTGAGCCGGCGTCGTTTGTGACATGTATCGCACGATCGCCTCGCTGTGAATGGGCGATCGTGCTGAGGTGAAAAAGAAACAGGCCCGCGTTCGGGATGAGCGGACGCGGGCCTGTTTGTGTTTGTGCTCCGGGACGATGGATCAGACCATGTCCTTGAGGCTCTTGAGGGCGCGGATCTTCACAACGTTCCGGGCCGGCTTGGCCTTGAACATGGTCTCTTCGCCGGTGAACGGGTTGGTGCCCTTGTGGGCCTTGACGGCGGGCTTCCGCACGACGATCAGCTTCATGAGGCCGGGGACCGTGTAGGCGCCGGGGCCGCGGCTGCTGAGGCTCTTGCCAATCTGGCCGGCCATCGCTTCGAACACCGAGCTGACCTGCTTCTTCGTCAGACCCGTCGTCTCGGCGATCCCTGCCACAACCTCGCTCTTACTCATCGGTTTGTTCGCTTTGTCTGCCTTTTTCTGCGCCATACCCCATGGCCTCCTTGCTGTTGCAACACCTGGAAAAACGGTTCGTACATACGATGAATCCCGGCCACTTGATGCCGAAATCCAGCATTTGCATACGGTTTTGCAGGACTCTTGTCAAGCAAGAATGCGAAAATATCGGGAAAACCAGACGTTTTCTAGTGTCACCGGGCGGTTTTCACTCGTTTTACCGCACCAAATGCCTGTACTTGATGCGGTGAGGCTCGTCGGCTTCCTTGCCGAGCCGGCGCTTGCGATCGGCCTCGTAATCGGAGTAATTGCCTTCGAACCAGCGGACTTCGCTGTCCCCTTCGAACGCCAGGATGTGCGTCGCGATGCGGTCGAGGAACCACCTGTCGTGACTAATCACGACGGCGCAGCCGCCGAACCGCTCCAGGGCCTCTTCGAGGGCCCGCATCGTGTTGACGTCCAGGTCGTTCGTGGGCTCGTCGAGAAGCAGGACGTTGGCGCCTTCCTTCAGGAGGCAGGCTAGATGGACGCGGTTGCGCTCGCCGCCGGAGAGATTGGTGACGACCTTCTGCTGGTCCGTCCCGCCGAAATTGAATCGCGAGACGTAGGCCCGCGAGTTCACTTCGAGCTTGCCCAGCCGGATCGTGTCCCGACCGCCGGAGATCACTTCCCAGATCGTCTTCTTCGGATCGAGGCTGGCGCGGTCCTGGTCCACGTAGGCCAGGCTGACGGTGTCCCCGATGGTGATCGAGCCGGAATCGGGTTTTTCCTGGCCGGTGATCATCTTGAACAGCGTGGTCTTGCCGGCCCCGTTGGGACCGATGATGCCCACGATGCCGCCGGCGGGCAGATCGAACGACATGTTCTCGAAAAGGACACGGTCGCCGAAAGCCTTGGTGAGGTTCTGGGCCCTGATGACCAGGTTGCCCAGGCGGGGACCCGGCGGAATGTAGATCTCCAGGTCTTTGTCCTGTTTCTCGATGTCCTCGTTGAGCAGGGCCTCGTACGCGTTGATGCGGGCCTTGCCCTTGGCCTGGCGCCCCTTGGGCGACATGCGAATCCACTCCAGCTCCCGCTGGAGGGTCTTTTGCCGCTCGGTTTGGGCCTTGGCCTCCTGCTGCAAACGCGACTGTTTCTGGTCGAGCCAGGACGAGTAGTTGCCTTTCCAGGGGATGCCGTACCCGCGGTCGAGCTCCAGGATCCAGCCGGCGACGTTGTCGAGGAAGTAGCGGTCGTGCGTGACCGCGATCACTGTGCCGGCGTACTGCTGGAGATGCCGCTCGAGCCAGCCGATGGTCTCGGCGTCCAGGTGGTTGGTCGGCTCGTCGAGCAGCAGGATGTCCGGCTTCTGGAGCAGGAGCCTGCACAAGGCCACCCGGCGTTTCTCGCCGCCGGAGAGGACCTTGATCGACGTATCGCCCGGCGGGCATCGCAGGGCGTCCATCGCCATCTCCAGACGCGAGTCGATATCCCAGGCGTCGAGGTGGTCGATCTTCTCCTGCAATTGCCCCTGACGCTCCAGGAGCGTGTTCATCTCGTCGTCCGACATCGGCTCGGAGAATTTCTCGCTGATCTGCTCGAACTCCTTGACGAGGTCCACCACTTCTTTCAAGCCCTCTTCGACGACGGCCTTGACAGTCTTGTTCGGGTCGAGCTGGGGCTCCTGTTCGAGGAAGCCCAGGCTGTATCCCGCCGCGAGGACCGCGTCGCCGCTGAATTCCTTGTCCACGCCGGCCATGATGCGGAGCAGCGAGCTCTTGCCGGCCCCGTTGAGGCCCAGCACGCCGATCTTGGCCCCGTAGAAGTACGAAAGCGAGATATCCTTCAGCACAACCTTGCTGTTGTTGTACGATTTGCTGACTCGCATCATCGAATAGATGATTTTTTCTGCGCCATTGCTCATTCAAAAATCCTTTTGATCAAGTAGATCGCTCAAACATGAATCGGCTACTATACCGAGAGCGACCGCTTCTGACAAGACGGACTGTGAGGCTTTGCTCGGAGAATCGCGGGCAAATCGACCTCGGATGTCGTTTGCCCGGCTTGCGATCGCGCGGTAGGATGGACGCGGGGCCGCGTCGGGCTCGGGTTCGTGAATTCGAAGGGATGTGGTTGGCGTTGGGGAGTCGGTCCATGAACGATGCGATGAATCGTCGTGATTGTCTGAGGATGCTCGGCCTTTCCGGATTGGCGACGGGGTTGGGCTCGTCGCGGTCGCAGGCCCAGAGCGTGGGCGAATCGTCCGGGTTTCAGAGCACCGTCATCGCAAGCCACAAGACTCAGTCCGGCTGGGCGAATGCGACTCTGGTGGACGGAAAGGTCGTCGAGCCACGGCGCGAGCTGTCGATCCTGGACACCACCGACGTGCTCGTGGTCGGGGGCGGTCCGGCCGGCGTCGTGGCGGCCATCGCAGCCAGGCGGGCCGGCGCCAGGGTCACGCTCGTCGAGCGCTACGGCCATCTCGGCGGCCTCTGGACGGGAGGCCTGGTCCTGTTGGTGCTCGGGCACATCGTCCAGGGCGGGAAGCAGGTTTGCCAGGGGATCGGCGAGGAGATCATGGGGCGTCTGGACAAGCTCGACGGCGCGATCATCGACCGTAAGCCCGGCGTCAATCCGACCGTCGACGCCGAGGCGGTCAAGTACGTCATGGTCGAGATGATCGAGGAGGCGGGCGTCAACATCTTCCTGCATTGCTGGGGCGTCGACGCCATCGTCAACGAGGGGGCGGTGAAGGGCGTGGTGTTCGAGAGCAAGTCGGGCCGTCAGGCCATTTTGGCCAAGGTGGTCGTCGACGCCACCGGCGACGGCGACGTCTTCGCCTCGGCGGGCGCGGAGTTCGAGCATCGCTCGCACAACGTCGGGCTGGTCTATCGCATCGGCAACCTCGATCGGGTCGACAAGAGCAAAGCGGGAGACTCGGCCGAACCCAAACGACTCGGGGCGCCCACGCCTGTGCCGGGAGTCAACTGGGTGAACCTGCGCGGGCCGGAGGTTGACGGCTTGGACGTGGCGATGCTCACGCGGATGGAGCTGAACCACCGCAAGTACATCTGGTCGCACATTCAGAAGACCCGCGCGACGCCAGGCTATGAAAAAGTGTATCTGATGGAGACCGCTCCGCAGCTCGGCGTGCGGATCACGCGGGTTCTCCAGGGGCTCGGGACCATCTCGCTCGACGACCTCAAGGCCGGCACGAAGTTTCCCGACGTCGTCGGCGTCGGAGGCTCCGAGAGCGGCAACCACGGTCCATGGCAGATTCCCTACGGCGCCCTGGTGCCGACGAAGATCGACAACGTCCTGGCCGCCGGGCGGTGCGTCAGCGCCGAGATCCGGATGGCGGATTTGGTCCGCCTGATTCCGAATTGCTTCGTGACGGGCCATGCCGCCGGAGCGGCCGCGGCGGTGGCCGTGCGGGATGGATGCCGGCCCCGCGAAGTGGACGTCGCCAAGGTCCAGAGAATCCTCACGGACCAGGGGGCCTACCTGGGTTGATGCAGCACGAAGGACCAGAGAATTCGTCCGGCCGCAAGCGAAGCCGCGTTCGGCTGTTGGTTCGCATCATCTCGCTTCTCGCGGCCGTGGCGACGCTGTGGGTCTTCGTGTCCCGATGGGTTCCGTCGCTCAGTCCCTTTGTCGACTTATCCGTTGCGATCGCCACTCGGAGGCTCTCGGCCGTGGCGTGCCTTGGCGTCTTCGTCGGCATCGCGGCGATGATGAAGCCTCGGGTCTTCTGCCGGTGGATTTGCCCGTTGGGACTGTGTCTGGAAGGGGCCGGCGGGTTGGGACGCCGCCTGAAACGCCGATCCGGCCGCTGGCCTTCGCTGGGGCCTTGGATCGTTCTATTGACCCTGGGAGGCGCGTGCCTGGGGCATCCGCTGATGCTCTGGCTGGACCCTCTGGCTCTTTTTGCCGGCGGCGGGTTCGTGCTGGTTCTCGCAGCGACTGTCGTCTGGCCGGGCGCGTGGTGCGGACGCGTGTGCCCGCTCGGCGCGTTTCAGGACCTTCTGCGTGCGGGCTTTACGTCGGCCCGTTCACTGGTTGGTTTCGGACCTGCAACAGACGTGGACGCCGGGCTCAGCAGACGCGTCATCCTGGGCGTCGCCGCCGGCGCGGGTTCGGCGGGGATTCTCGGCCTTGTGCGGAAGAACGGCCCTCGACCTCTTCGCCCGCCGAACGCTCGAACGGAGACGCAGTTTTCGAGTTTGTGCACCCGATGCGGCAACTGCGTGCGAGCCTGTCCGACCGGAATTGTCGAGCGAGACCTGGGAGGGCACGGCCTGGGCAGCCTGTTGACGCCGGTCCTGAGTTTTCGAAACGGCTACTGCCGCGAGGATTGCACGCGATGCACCGAGGTCTGTCCCAGCGGCGCGATCGGGCCCCTGCACGTTCGGGACAAGGCGAAAATCCGAATCGGGCTGCCGCGGGTGGATGCCGGACTCTGTCTTCTGAGCGACGATCGGGAATGCTCGGCGTGCGCCCGCTGGTGTCCCTACGGCGCGATTCGGTACGTGTTTTCGGAGACGACGTACTCGCTTGGGGTGCAGATCGATCCGCAGAAATGCAACGGCTGCGGCGCGTGCGAAGCGGCTTGTCCAACGAAGCCCCGCAAAGCGATCGTCGTTCTGCCGGTGTGATGGAGACTGCTTGTGGGCACAGAGGGGCGGCGGTAGGATGTGCGGCAGGTTGGGATGAATCGCGTCTCAGGAAAGGGGTCCAGATGAAGGCATGTCGTTCGCATGGGGTCGGTCAAACCGGAATCCGCGTTGTGTCAGGCGTTTGCCTCGCGCTTGTGTTGAGTCTGTTGCCCGGGCGGGCGGCAGGGCAGGAGTTTCGCCGATTGCCGGTGAAGGAATACCGCGACAAGATGAAGGCCGGCTGGATTGGCCAGATCATCGGCGTCTCCTGGGGCGCGCCGACCGAAGGCCGGTATCAGAGAATCATGCCGGCCGACAAGATGCCGCCGTTCAGCGAGGATCTCGTCAACGACGCATTCGGCCAGGACGATCTGTACGTCGAAATGACCTTCCTGCGGACGATGGAGCAGTACGGCTACGACGTCCCGATCCGCCAGGCGGGCATCGACTTCGCCAACAGCGGCTACCCCTTGTGGGTGGCCAACGCGATGGGACGACTGAACCTCCGCAACGGGATCGCGCCGCCGGACTCCAGCCATCCGAAATTCCACAATTGCGCCGGGGCGATCGACTACCAGATCGAGGCGGACTATGCGGGCCTCATTGCACCGGGCATGCCGGACGTCGTCGTCGCTTTGGGCGAGAAGTTCGGGCGATTGATGAACTATGGCGACGGAGTCTACGCGGGCCAGTTCATGGGGGCCATGTACGCCGAGGCGTTCTTCGAGCGAGACGTGATGAAGCTGATCGAGGCGGGTCTCAAGGCGATTCCGAGCGAGTCGCTCTACGCCGGCATGGTTCGCGACATGCTCCAGTGGCACAGGGAGAACCCGGACGATTGGGAGAAGACCTGGGAGCTGGCGGAGAAGAAGTACAACCAGGACAGGAACTACAACATCAGCGAGCTCGACGTGAAACGCGAAGGCGCCTGGGTCCTGATGGGCCTGCTCTACGGGCAGGGCGACCTGGACAAGACGATGGTCATCTCGTGCCGATGCGGGTTCGACAGCGACTGCAATCCTTCTTCCAGCGGCGGCATCCTGTTCACCACGCGGGGCACCGCGAATCTGCCCGAGAGGTACTACAAGAAGCTCGATGAGACGAGGATCTTCAGCCACACGGCGTACAATTTCCCGAGACTGCTGGACGTCTGCGAGAAACTGGCCCGCCAGGGCTTGGCGAGGGTCGGCGGCCGGGTCGAGAAGGACGCCGGTGGCGAAGAGGTTTTCGTGATTCCGGTCAAGCGGGCGACGCCGAGCAAGTTCGAGGACCTCAAGAACCCGGGTCCGATCGCCGGCAGCATCTACACGGATGAGGAGATGGCGAAGATTCACACCGTGGGGCTCCAGTGGGCCGCGAGGTTCATGGACGGCTGGACGGTCGCGAATTGCAGCCGTGACGGCGGCTGGATGCTGTGGGAGTCGCAGGGCCGCAAGAATGTACTTGTGCTCGACGGCCTGACAAAGAACGAGACGGGATACGCCCTGATGAAGACGGTAAGTGTGCCGGTGGGCAAGACGGCGTCGCTGGAATTCTGGATCGCCACGGATCCCAGGAACGGTGGCTGGGAGATCCTGGCGAAAGCCGACGGCAAGGGTCTCGCCATGAAGGCAGGGGACCGCGACAACACGATGCAGAACGGCTGGGCTTGGGGCCAACTCAAGGCGTCCTTGCCGGCCTCGGACAAACCCATGACCATCGAAATCACGATGCGGCCGACGACATCGCCCGCCGAGAGGAAGGGGCCGGCAGCCGTGAGGTTCACCACCCCGCAACTCGTCGACCGCTGAGAAGACAGGTCAAGGGACACAGCGTCCCGAAAAAGAAGAAGGACAGGTGGCAGCGTCAAGAGCCTGCCACCTGTCCTTCTGTTTTTGGACTCCCGGTCTTACTGCAACGGTGGAGCTATTTCACATACTCCACTGCGATCACGGAGACATTCTCATCCGGGGCCTGCGACGGGACATGAATCGTCACGGCGTCCTGCCCGGCCTCGATCTTCAGAGGCTTCTTGTCGGCGTCGGCCAGCAGATAGGCACGGGCGATCTTCTGGTTTCCCGTGGGAACTTGCAGCGTACCGCTTTGCGGCCAGTCGAAGACGTGGACGTAGAGCCGGCCGGGCTTGGCCGTGTAGCGGCCCCACGCGGGCTTGTCGAACGGGCTGGCGGTCGTGCCGTAGATCGCTTCGCCGTTGGTCGCCATCCACTTGCCGATGGCCTGCATGGCCGCGACGCTCTCCTCGGGGATCGAGCCGTCGCCTTTGGGGCCGATGTTCAGCAGGTAGTTGCCGCCCTTGGAGACGATGTCGACGAGGTTGCGGATGAGCGTCTGCGTGGGCTTCCAGGCGTGATCGTGCTCGGAATAGCCCCACGTGGTGTTCATCGTCATGCAGACTTCCCTATCGACGCCGGGGATGCCGGTGGCGGGGATCGTCTGCTCGGGGGTCGTGAAGTCGCCTTGTTCGGGCTTCCACGTTCGGAGTCGGCCGGAGGAGTCTTCCTTCTCGATGTCAGGGATGTGGTAGAGCCGGTTGTTGGAGATGATCGCCGGCTGGAGCTGGCGAGCCATGGCCATGAGCTGTTCGGCCCGCCAGAAGGGGCCTTCGTTGCCCTCTTTGGAATAGTCCCACCAGATGATGTCGACGGGGCCGTAATTCGAGAACAGCTCCTTCGCCTGGTGGTGCAGGTAGTCCAAGTAAATGTCGTGGTTGCGGGGCCCGTTCGGCGAGGGCTTGCCGTGCAGCGGGTGCGGCAACTGACCGGCCTTGTCGTAGTCATACTGCGGATGATGCCAGTCGATCACGGAGTGGTAGAAGCCCACCTTGAGGCCTTCGCCGCGAACGGCGTCGACGATCTCCCGGCACAAATCCCGGCCGACGAGGTCCTTCGCGTCATAGTCCGTGTACTGCGAGTCGAGCAGGCAGAAGCCCTCGTGGTGCTTGGTCGTGAAAACCACATACTTGCAGCCGGCCTCGTGAGCGAGCTTCGCCCAGTCCGTGGCGAAGCCCTCCTTCGGCCGAAACCGCGGCACCGCCTCGTGGGCGTATTCCCACGTGTCGGCCCCGACTCGCTGCTCGATCCATTCCATGCCGCCTTGGTCGCCGACGGGCTTATCCTTCCATGTCCCCGCCAGCCCGGAGTACAGGCCCCAATGTACGAACATGCCGAAGCGGGCCTGACGCCACCAGTCCATGCGCGCGTCCCGCTGCTCTTTCGTCTCTGCTGCCCGGCACACCCGCTCGGCCGGCGCCTGGGCCAGGACGAACATCACGGCCAGGCAGGCTGTCGCGGGATAGAGTGTCTGTTTCATATGCATGTCCTCAAAACATCGCTTTCGTGTTTCTCTCGTGTCACTGCTGCGGCGGCCGGAGCGTCACGGTCTCCCAGTAGAGGCCTTCGGGCCGGTTCTGCATATAGCCGACCGACGCGCCCCAGTACTTCTCCACCGCCTTGAACTCCGGCAGCTTGTTGAGGTCCACGTACGGCTTGATCTTCTGGATCGCCATCATCATCGGGTTCCAGGACTGTTGCTCTTCCTGCGAGGCGTTCTCGCCCTGCTTGGCCATGTCCTTGGCCAACTGCTTCAACGCGGCCCAGGTGGTCTCGGTGTTGAGCCGGTTGTTCTGGTAGAGGAACAGGCAGGCCTGAGAAGGCAGCGAGTCCTTGGCGTAGCGGAACATCGGGTCCGTCAGGAGCGAGTCCTGGGGCTCGGCCTGCTGATTGCGGAGGGCCTGCTCGACCTCGTCGACCTGTCCGAAGACCAGGGTGTCGCCCGCGACGGAGAAGGCCATCGCGTTGCTCTTTGCGGCGGCCGCGGCGACTTGGGCGTCCCCGGCGTCGTTGTCATTCTGCGGCTGCATGCCGCGGTTGCCGGAGGGCAGCAGGTACAGCGTGTGATTGAGCAGCTCGCGCTTGGAGTCCGGCTGGGCTCCGAGGAAAGCCTGGTGAATTCTGCCCATCGCGCCGTCCAGGCGGGCGGCGTCCTTGGCCGACAGGGCGACCAGGAATCTCGTCATGCTGGTGAAGGAGTAGGGTTTCTCCATCTGCCAGGTGAACAGCACGGGAGCCCCCATCTGGGCCAGGACGTCGTCGCGGAACTGGACCGCGGGTTGCCCGCCGTCGCCGGCGGTGGCGGCCATGGGAGACTGGACCAGCATATTGAGGTCCACGAACGCGATGCCCTGCACGATCTTGTTGACGGCGTCGAAAATCTTGGCCGGCTCATAGTTGGCGCACAGAAATCCCACCGCGTCGCGCGGCAGCAGGCGGCTGTTGAGCTTCATCGGGCCGGAGCCGTCGCCCAGCAGGGCGGGGATGCCGGTCTTGGGGCCGTCGACCCCGATGAGCATCCTGGTGACTCCTTCCTGGTTCTTCGCGCCGCCGAGCTGCATGGACATCGACAGGCCGGTGACGTTCTGGAAGCCCAGGGCCTGGATGACCCGATCGACCTGGGCCTTGTCGGGGGCCACGCTCGCAGCCAGCGACTTGATCGCGTCGGCGTTCACGAAGACGAAGAGCTGCGAATCGCCCAGCGTCTTGGCGGCGGCCTTGAGTCCGGCCTTGTCCGCCAG
>JBDKUU010000595.1:0-3892 GCA_039679525.1 Phycisphaerales bacterium
AGTTGAGGGTTAAGGCGATCAGCTTGCCCGCGAGGGTCTTGCGGACCAGGTCCCGCTTGGTCTGCTCGGCGAAGTAGGGGGAGGACAGAAACGCTTGAAAGCCCGGCTCCCGCTCCAGCAGGACCGCCACGCCCTCCATGTCCTCTTCCACCGCGTCGATGATCTTGGACTGTCCGGCCAAATCCAGCAAACACTGGGCGTATGCTTCAATGATCTGGACGGCTCCGCCCTTGCTCATTGAATACCCCCGGTCTTGCGAATTCGAGCGATCGCCTCATCGATGAGCCGCTGATTGTCCTTCTCGGTCATCGCGCGGCCGAGCACCTGCGTGCCGACCTGCAGCACGAGGTCGCCGGCTTGCCGCCAGAGATCCTCGACGGCCGTAGCGCGGGCGCTGGCGATTTCCTCGTGCGCCCGGCGGCGGATCGTCTGAGCCTCTTCGCGGCTCTTTTCGACGATCTCCTGCTGGTGCCGTTGAGCCTGCTCGGTGGCCTGCCGGATGAGAGTCGAACCTTGCTGCTTGTACTCGTCCAGCATGTGTTCGGCCTTGACCCGCGAGTCCTCCGCCGACTTCAACTGCTCTTCAATATGACTCTGTCGGGCGTTGAGGCCGTTGAGCAGAGGCTTCCAGGCGAATTTGCCCAGCACCGCCAGCAGGATCACGAACGCGGCGACGGTCCAGATGGAATCGCCCAGAGTCCCGCTGAACAGGCCGGAATCGGAACCGCCGGCTTCACCCTCAGCGGCCTGTTCGGCCCATACGATGCCGCTCGACAGAACCAGGATGACCAGCGCACAGAATAGTGCTGTCTTACCCATGGGTGTCCGATCCTGTCTTACTTCATCCAGAAGACGGCGAGGAAACAAATCAGCAACGCGAAGAACGTGACGCCTTCGATGAGCGCTGCCGCAATGATCATGCTCATGAAGATGCGTCCGCCGGCTTCGGGCTGACGGGCGATCGATTCGACGGCCTTGCCGCCGATGAGGACGACGCCGATGCCGGCGCCTATGATGATCAGGCCGCACCCGATGGCCGCACCGAGGATCGCCAACGACATGTTGACGCCTTCCGCTGCGGCGAGAACTGAAGTGATCATGTGTTCCATTTCCGAGCCTCCAAAACTATGCTTAATGCTCCGAGCTGGTAGCCAACGAGATGTACAGGCAAGTCAGGAACGTGAACACGTACGCCTGAATGAAGGCCACTAACAACTCGAGAAACGACAATGCTACGCAGGCGCCTACCGAGACCCCCGCGATGGGCAGGTTCTTGAAGATGAACACCAGGCCCAGGATCGTCCCGAGCACCATGTGCCCGGCGACGATGTTGGCGAAAAGTCGGATGGCCAGGGAGAACGGCCGGACGAACAAGCCCAGCACTTCCAGGGGATAGATCAGCGGCATCAGCCACATCGGGGCCGGAGGGGCCAGGTGGGCCAGATAGCCGAGGAGCCCATGCCGGCGGATGCCGTACGCGTGGGTCATGATGAACGAGATGATGGCCATGGCGCCGGTGATCCAGATGTTCGCCGTGGCGGCGCCGCCGAAGTGGCTGCGTTTGCCCGTGGCCAGACTGACGATCTTTTCCATCGGGATCAGGCCGAGGAGGTTCATCGTCAGGATGAAGAAGAACGTCGTCCAGATCAATCCGATGTACTGGTCCGTGTGGGACCCCAGCAGGGGGCGGGCCATCTGTTCACGCAGGAACACGCAGACGGATTCGACGAGGTTCTGAAGGCCTCTGGGCACGAGCTTCGGAGACCTGGCGGCCCACGGAATGGCGATCAACAGAATCACGGTCGCCAGAATGACCATCGCCGCCTGGTTGCTGATCACCACCTGGGTATTGCCCAAGTGGAAGGTCAGCAGCGGCACCGCCGTGATCGGCTCAAGCGGATTCAGCTCCGCCAGAATCCTCATACTTACTGCATCCGTAACCGCATTCCTTCACATTTCGCATGGTCCGCAAGCGTCCTGCGAGCGGCATAGCGAACATTGCTTGAACAGATCGGTGTCGTGGAAATCACGCTGGGCGCACAGTATCCACGAACCTACAGAGCGGCTACGTTACTACGGAGGTCAGACGAAAGCAAGTGCGAAGATCAAAATTCTGATGCAGAATTTCAGCTCGTCGGGAGCGGACTGCGCAAGAGAACGGGTGGCGCGGTCCTGCTCGACCGCGCCACCCGCAACTGTGCATTCCGGGATGGGCATGCGTCCAACGGGCGAATAAGCCCGGGGCTATTTCGCTTTGATCGTCGTGCCGGGCCAGGTGTCGGTCCGGAAGGGCGAAGCCGGCAGGCCCGCCTTGTTGAACAGGTTGCAGACCGGGTTGTCGGCCCATGCGTATCGAGCCGCCATCGGATTGGCGACCTGGCTGCTGCTGACGACGACGGTGTCGCCCACGATCTCGGCGTCGGCCCAGACGAACTTTCGATCCTCGCCGGCGATGGCGAAACCCTTGAGCGGCTCGCCGCCCCGGGCGACCAGTCCGCCGCCGCAGTGGTTGAACTGCAGGACGATCTTGCCGCCGTCCTTCTCCATGGCCTTGTAGAGAGGTCCGGAGAAGACCACGTCCTTGTCATACGTGTTCGCCAGGGCCCACAGAGCCAGACGCTTGCCGACGTCCTGCGTGTTCTTCGGATGGAGGTCCTTGGCGTCCCCGATGTCGATAATCACGGCCATGCCGGTATTGGGGAGGTCCAGCGTCATGGTCTGGGCTTCCCGCAACTCCGCCCAGGCGCTGTCGCCGGGGGCGTCCTTGGTGTCCATGAAGTTCGCCAACTGCACGAAGAGGAACGGGAAGTCGCCCTGGTCCCAGTTGTTCCACCAGCACTTGATCATGGCGGGGAACAACTCGCGGTACTGATAGGCCCGGCCGGCGTTCGATTCGCCCTGGTACCAGATGGCGCCGGCGATCGTGTACGGAATCAGCGGCGCGATCATCCCGTTGTAGAGACCTGCCGGGGAGTTCGGATTGCCCGGACCCATCGGGGGCCAGGGCCGGCCGGCGGGTTCCGGCTTGCCTTCCGCCTTGGCCTTGGCCGCGGCCTCGTTCCACTTGGCGGCGTCTTCTTTGAATTTGACGATCGCCTGGGGATATGCGGCCATGGCGTCTTTGTACCGCGTGAGGATGGGCTCGAAATTCGGGTTCTCCTCCAGCACGGGCGTGCTCGTCCACGCCTCGGCGGGGGTGCCGCCCCAGGAGGTGTTGATCAGGCCGATGGGCTGATTCAGCTCCTCATGGAGCTTTCGGCCGAAGAAGTAGCCCGCGGCGGAGAAGCCGGGAACGGTCTCCGGACTGCACTCGACCCACCTGCCTTTGCAGTCGTCCTTGGGCTCGTCGGAGACCGCCTTCTCGACGGTGAACAGCCGGATCTTCGGATACTTCGCGGCCGCGATCTCCTGCTGGGCGTTGGCCGAACTGCTTACGGCCATCTCCATGTTCGATTGTCCCGAGCAGACCCAGACCTGGCCGGCCATCACGTTGTTGAGGGTCACGGCGTTCTTGCCCTTGAGCGTGATGGTATAGGGCCCGCCGACGACAGGGGCGTTCATGATGAACTGCCATTTGCCCGTCTCGTCAGCCTGGACGGGCCACTTGGCGTTGCGCCAACTGACGGCGATCTCGATTTCCTCGTTCGGGTCGGCCCAGCCCCACAGGCGAACCCGGTCGCCCGTCTGCAGGACCATGTTGTCCCCGATGATCGCCGGCAGGCGAATGTTCGCCAGGCAATCGGTCGCCGACACAGCGACGATCACGCACAAGACTGAAATCAAAAGGCGGGAGGAAGCGATCCACTTGCTACGCATCTGTCTACTCCTTCATCTGCGGGATGTTACGGCGCCAAAAGCCGCTTTTGACTGACATCGGGCCCCCGGCTCCAAC
>JBDKUU010000596.1:0-4108 GCA_039679525.1 Phycisphaerales bacterium
CAGTTGCGCCAAGACCTCGAGAGGATGCAGGCCAACCTGTCGCAGTTCCAGCAAAACCTGAACGCCTCGAACGCGACGAAGACGCAGTCGCCTCCGCAAGGACAAGAGACGGCGGGCAAACCCGCCGACGCGCTGACGGAGGGTCTCCAGGCGATGTCCCCTGCCCAGCCGCGACTGGAGCTCTACGATCCGTCGTCCAACCGTCAGTTGACGCTGCCCGCGCCGCCGATCGAGACGCAACAGACCAACGACGCTTCCTCCGGCCAGGGTCGGCCCGACGCAGTTGGGTCCGGCGTGCAGGCCGCCTTGCAGCGAATCGAGGAGATCTCCAGGCGGGCCAATCACGCGGCGAAGGAGCCGTCGCCCGCGAGCGAACCTCCGGCCCGTGAGATCGCGGAGCCCAGTCCGACGAAACCGCCGGCGGAGGCGCCGAAGAAGATCTACGACAAAGCCGATTCGGCCACGCAGAAGCAGTTCGATCAGTACCTGGCCGCGGGTCAATCATCCGTGCAGCAAAACCGGTACGACCGCGCGGCTGATTCCTTCCGGCTGGCCTCGGTCTACATCCCCCACGATCCGCGGCCGCACCTCGGCAGAGCCCTGGCCCTGTTGGCGACCGGCGACTATGCCGGCAGCGCGGCGGCTCTGACCAGAGCCATCGAGCTGGACGCCAAGTACGTGGTTCAAGGGCTGGACCTGATCGAGACTCTCGGCGGGCCGGACCTGTTCGTGCAGCGAGTCTCGAAGCTCCAGGAGCAGGCCGAGTCCGGCAAGACGCCGCAGCTTCAGCTCCTGCTCGCCTACATCTACTTCCAAACGCAGCAGACCGGCGAAGCCCTCGCCGCCATCGAAGCGGTCCGCACGGCGACGCCCTCCTTCAAACCCGCGAGCCTGCTCGAAACGGCGATCCGGCAAGCCCCGCCATCCAGCCAAGCCAAGTGAATGGGTGCCATGGCTACGCTCGCGTAGCCATGTCTTGTCGAGATACGACCCAACATGCTTACGCAAGCGTAAGCATGGCACCCGGCGCGGAGACTCGGATCTTTGTAGGACGAGCGTCCCCGCTCGTCCGGGGAGGTCGGGCGGGGACGCCCAACCCACAAAGAAGCTTCCACCAATCGCATCGCAAACCAGGTCCATGTGAACGGAGCGCCGGCGGCGCGAATAAAAAAAGGCTGCCGATCGACGAAACGCCAACCGACAGCCTCATTTGCGCCAAGGCAAAAGTCGTACTCAGCTTTTTCGAAACACCGCCACGACGGCCTGCACGTCGACCACGAACAGGCGGTTGTCCCCCTCGAAATCCACCGGGATGGCTCCCTTGGGATTGAACAGGACCTTGTCGTATTTCCGCAGCGGAATGTCCGGCGTGTGTTCGATCTCGGCCGAGACCGCCACCACGCGTCCCGTGATCGTCGGGATCTCGATCGTGTCGGGCAGCTTGATCCCTCCCTTGGTTTCCTTCTTGTCCTGGTCCTTGCGGATCAAGACCCGCTTGCCGATCGGCTCCACCGTCTCGAACGTCTGCGCTGTTTCTACCTTCCGCTCGTTTTCCATGAGTGCGACCTTTTCTGCCCACAGCTTCAGAGAACGCCTGATCTGTCCGGCTCCTGTAGTCATACTCTATTCGTCCAGACCAGGGGCGTTGTTCACCCTTCGGAGTCGTTCCCTCCCGGCGTCAGAACCCCTTGCCGCTGAGCAG
Source organism: Phycisphaerales bacterium (assembly GCA_039679525.1). GTDB lineage: Bacteria > Planctomycetota > Phycisphaerae > Sedimentisphaerales > Anaerobacaceae > PLanc-01. Next base: position 1,703 of record JBDKUU010000596.1, read on the forward strand.
CTTGTCCACGTCGACGCCGGGGAGCGCCGGCAGCGTAACGTCGCCGCCCTTGTCCAGAGGCAGCACGATCGTCCCAAGTCGGGGGGTGTTCACCGTCAGGTCCACGTGAGCCTCGTAGGGAATCACGGCGCCCGGCCGGACATTGCCCAGCAGACGCAGCATGCCGATGTAGTCGATCCGGGCCGGAAGCGACACGGTCTGGCTTCCGCCGACGGGGATCGTGATCCCCACCTGCGCCGATCCCGCCATGAACCGTTTGCCCTGGCTCGTGACCGCGTAGCTGAATTGCGTCAGCGGCAGCTCCATGGGATAGTGGTTCGTGATCTGCACGTCGAAGACCGCGGTCACGCCGTAGGCGTCCGCGTCCCGGAACTGCATGCCCGTCACACGGGCTTCCGGCTTGCGAAGGCTCATGGACTCCTCCACGGTTTCGCACCCGATCCCCATCGTCAGCAACATGCCGACGAGCAACACCTTAGCCATGCGCGTCATCGTTGAATCCCTTCCAAAATCCTGAGCCTAACATATCTCGCCGGAGCGAACGGGTCAAGCGATAGTCGCATCCGCCCGCGAGGCGAAGGGTGCATGGCCACAGAAAGGGGACATTCTGCTTTTCCCCCTTTTCGCCCAGAGCGGCACGCCCGAAACAGTCGTGCAGGGGGCATTTCACCGCTTTGCGCCCATGGCACGGTATGAGAGAGCAACAGATGCCGGCCTGTTCAAAGCGATGCGCAGCATGATAAACAGAAGGAGACTTCGCCAAGACAATGGGATCGTCCAGACCACCGAATCGGGCTCTGCCGGCATCATGCTGCTGGCCAAAGCGGAAAACCTCGGGGGTTCGGAGGCAGCGCCCCCGGCTCCTGGACGCGGCCATCGCCCGGGTTCTCGGCGGGACGAAGATGTGTAGAACAACGAGGGCAGAGCCCCTGCGATCGACTTTCGGGCGACTCCGAAGAAGCCCGCGGCTGTCTCCCAGGCAGCCTTCCTATCGGAGGATTCGCGGAAAATGCCTACTGTGTCGGGCTCGACGTGCGTGTACCAAAAAGGGCGAACGATTATCAGCAGAACCGCATTCGGACCGACGGGAAACGCCTGGGAGGGAACACGATGACAATCGGCAGAGTACGCTTGATCCTCGGAATCGCAGCGACGCTGGCTCTTGCGGCGAACGCCCAGGAATTCCACGAAGGCTGGGAGAGCGCCCAACGAGGCGACTACACGCCTTCGCCCGACACGTTCATCAGCGGTGACGAAGGGTTCTGGGCCGTCAACGACACCGTCTCGCAGTTCAACTGCGGCCGCACCCGCAACCAGGCGCAGATCCTGATCGAGAACGGCAGTCGCGCGCTGCGGCTCCTCTCCAATCGCAGTTTCACCAACTGCACCGACGACATCTGGGTCCTGCTCGGCGAATCCGACTCCTTCAATCGGGGCTTCGGCGTCGCGCTGACCGAGGGCACGACGATCTCCTTCACCGAGCGAGGCGAGCTGGAGAGCCCGCAAGTGCACGAGGGAGGCGCCAACTGCCTGATCCCCCCGTGTTTCGACAATGTCTCCCTGGTCCTCACCGACAACAACAACAACGTCCTGGCCTACGTCATGCAGCGGTATCCGGCGGCCGTCGAGAACCAGCCGAACACCCACTACGGCGACACCTACCGCGAGATCTTCCTGAACCCGGCGGGCGGCAACTATGAGCGGAATCTCTTCGACGATTTCAGCAGAATCCGGACCTTCGATCCGAACGGCGCGAGGGTCAAGACGATCGAATTCCGCGTGGACCAGCACGGATGGGGAATCATCGACAACATCGCGATCAACCCGGGCCAGGCCGTCGGAGAGTTGCCCGTATACCGCTTCTGGGCGCCCGCCACGAACGATCACTTCTACACCGCTAGCGAAGCCGAACGCCGCAAGATCCTCAACACCCAGCCGGGCGTCTGGATCGACGAAGGCATCGCCTTTCGGGCTCTCGCGGAGGGCGTCGATCGCAACGCCGCGCCCGTGTACCGGTTCTGGTCGCCCGTCACGAGCAGCCATTTCTATACGATCGATCCGGCCGAGCGCGACAGGCTTCTCCGCGAGTTCGCGGGCGTCTGGGTTCCCGAGGGAATCGCCTTCTATGCCTACGCCGAGGGCTCCCAGCCTGCCGATACGGTTCCCGTCTTTCGATTCTGGACCCCTATCACGAGCACCCACTTCTACACAGCGAACGAAGCCGAAAGCGACCTGCTGCGTCGCGACTTTTCCGATGTCTGGATCTTCGAGGGCATCGCATGGTACGCCCTCCGGCCGTAGGCAGGTCGGGTGAGGTCCTTGCACGGCTCGACACGCACCGTTGTGGTCGAAATCCGAAGTTCGAAGCACGAAATTCGAAACAAGCACGAATGACCGAAATCCAAA
>JBDKUU010000597.1:0-6731 GCA_039679525.1 Phycisphaerales bacterium
CGACAAGATCATCTTCTCATACCAGGGCGACGGGGACCTGGCGGCCATCGGCACGGCGGAGATCATCCACGCCGCCCACCGGGCCGAGCAGCTCACCGTGGTCTTCATGAACAACGCGGTCTTCGGCATGACGGGCGGCCAGATGGCCCCCACCACCATGCTGGGACAGGTCACGGCGACGACTCCCGAGGGCCGCCAATCCGACGGCCAGGGCTATCCGCTCCAGATCTCGGAGATCATGGCCCTGCTGCCGGGGGCGGTCTACGTGGAGCGATGCGCTCTGAGCAGCGTGCCGCGGATCCAGCAGACCAAGGCCGCGATCAAGCACGCGTTCGAATTGCAGATAGAGGGAGCCAAGGGCCTCTCGCTCGTGGACGTTCTCTCGCCGTGCCCGACGTACTGGCGGATGTCCCCGGCCGACGCGATGAAGTGGATCGAGGAGCACATGAGCAAGGTCTTCCCGATCGGACGATTGAAAGGATAATTGATTATGGATAATGGATGATTGAGTGACCGGCCGTCCGGCATCCACAATCATCAATAATCCATCATCCACAATCAATCCAAGAGCTATGGCAACAGACTACGTTTACGAAGAAATGGTCCTGGCCGGTTTCGGCGGCCAGGGGATCGTCCTGGCGGGCAAGCTTCTGGCCCAGACGGCCATGCGGGCCGGCCTGGAAGTGACGTACATGCCCTCCTACGGGGCCGAGGTCCGCGGCGGAACGGCCAACTGCATGGTGGTCGTCTCGAACCGGCAGATCGCCTGCCCGATCGTCGGCGCGCCGAACTCGCTGGTGATCTGCAACAAGGCCTCGCTGAGCAAGTTCGCCCCTCGACTGCGGGCCGGGGGCCTGTTGGTCTTCAACAGCTCGCTGATCCAGAGCCTGCACTCGGTTCCGGACGGCATCGACATCGTCGGCGTGCCCGCGGAAGAACTCGCCATCGAAGCCGGCTCACCCAAGAGCGCCAACATGGTCATGCTCGGCGCCTACCTCGGCAAGCGAGGCCACCTCAGTCCGCAGCAGGCGGCCGAGGCCCTGCCCGACGTGCTCGCGGAACGGCACCACAAAACGATCCCCGTGAACGCCGCGGCCCTGCGTAAGGGGGCACAGTACGTCCTCTGTCACGCGTAAACCCATTGACTCCGTCGTTCGCTGCTGACGATGGGGACTCGCACAAATAACGCGGGCGGCCGGAGCCCTGAGGTTCCGGCCGCCCGCATCGTTTCCATCCAGCTACAGTCCACGGTCCGAAGAGCCTGACGTCCTACGGCAGGACCTGGATGTCGTCGACGTACAGAATTCCCTTGGCTCCCGAGCCCTCGACGCCGATCGTCAGCGTGCGGACCTTGCTGACGGTCCCGGCCTTGGACAGATCGATGGTCCATGTCTGCCAGGTCGTGACCGCCAGGTTCGCCTGGTCGCCGTCATAGGCCATCTTCGCGCCGTCGATCTTCGCGTACAATTGTCCGGTATTGTCGACGGCCCCTGCGAAATGAATCGCGAGCTTCTTGATGCCGCGGGCGGTCCAGTCCTGGGTCGGATCGAACGTCCGCGTAGCCTCCGAGAACGTGAACGACGTATTGTCGTATTGCAGAGGCATCGACTGGCGGCCGCCGGAGACGATGGTCCTCTCGGCGAACGGGGCGTCCGTATAGCCGACCTGCGAGCCGCTCTTGCCGTCCGTCATGCCGTCGATCCAGGCGTGCCAGACCGTGGCTTCGGATTCGATGTCGTCCGTGTAGCTTTCGAAGTCGTCGACTACAGCGAACGGTTCTGTCGTGAAGTTCCAGACGTCGCCCCAATACGTGCCGCTCGCGCCGATCTCATCGACCTTCCAGAAGTACTTCGTGGCAAGCATCAGGCCCGCCGGACTGAAGGCGCAGTCGCTGACGCTGTTGCCGGAGACGGCCCCGCCGGCGACCGCGGCGCTGTCCGCCCCGACGTACACCGTGTGCGAGGTCGCCCCCCGCCCGGCCCGCCAGGTCAAAGCGGGCTCCACACTGACGCCCGTGGCGTCCTGCACCGGCGTGGGCGCGTACGCGCACAGCGGGACATGGTAGAATCGCACCTCGCTCAGGCCGGCCTGCGCAACCACGCCTCCCCAGTTGCTGTCGATCCACAGCTTGACGAACTTCGCCATGACTCCGCCGAACGCGATCTTCGTATTGGCCTCGTAGGTCGGCGTGCCATCGGCCCGGGCGAACTCCGGCACGTTGTCCAATGGGGTCCACGTTTGACCGTCGACGGAGTACTCGATGCGGACGCTCCTGGCTCCCAGGCCGAGGAGGCTCTCGACCAACTGGTTGGAATTCCACACCCACAGTTCCCACAGCTTGTATGTCTTGTCGAATTCGAACTGGATCCAGTGCGGCTTGGCGTTGGTGGTCGTCCACATCTGCGTTGCTTCAGTCGAGTGCTGGTCGAGATCGTTGAGCCCCGAGCCGTTGACGACATTCTGCGGACTCATGCCGGCCTGGGCGCTGGAGGCCGTGGCCGCCACGTTCACGATCGGATAGGCGTACGGCTCGACGGTGAAGCTCCAGATCTGCCCTTTGAAGATCGTGTTGTCGGGAGCGGCGTTGACCTCGTCGATCCTCCAATAATAGGTCTTGCCGTATTCGAGCAGGCCTTCGGGATCGAACGAGGCATCCGCCTGCCCCTGACCGGCCAGCACGCCTTTCGGATCGTCCCGGCTCGCATCGTTGACGTCGTCAAAGGCTGAGCCGAAGTAGACATCGTGCGTCTCGGCGTACTGGCCGGCGGTCCAGCTCACCGCCGCATTGCAGAGCACGTCCGTCGCCTGATTCTCGGGAATCGGTTCCTTGGCCAACTCCACCCCGCCCCCGGCGACGATCCCTTCGAGTTCCTCGACCGTCAGCGTGTGGTTGTAGATCCGCACATCGTCGATCGCGCCCATCCAGTCGCATCCCCAGCCGTCGGAGCCGATCAGGACCGGGCAACTGCTGCTCGCGATGGTTCCCATGGCGGTCTCGTCGGTTTGCACTCCATCGAGATAGCATCTGAGCGTCGTTCCGTCATGCGCGCAGGCGATGTGACACCATTCATCGCGAGTGAGATTCTTGTTGACGTACGCCCAGGCCCTGGGCGACGTGTTGAATGTGAACGACATGTAGGCCTTGGTGCTGCCCCATCCATAGCGGACCTGCCAACTCCAGGAAGGATCCAGCGCCTTGGCCATCGGGGCCGTCGTGGTGGCCTTCCCTTCCGGATCGTCGGCGCTGGGCCTGATCCACAGGGCGATGGAGATCTGGCTCAGAATGTCCAGGCTGGAATCGGTGCCGCAGTTGATGTAGTCGCCGCCTCCGCCGGAAACGCCCTTGCCGTGAAACTCCAGGGCTTTCCCGTAAACGCCGGCGATCCACGTCGGACTGCCCGAGATGGTCCCGTCATTCCCCATCCCGGACGAGTCGGCCACGAGGGCGCCGTTTCCACCGGTCCCTTCATTGAGAGCCCAGTGCCCCACCAATTCGGCCGTCGACACGCCGGCCATCCCCAGCACCGCCAGACAGGACAGACAACAGAGATGTTTCTTCCCCATGGCAATCCTCCTTCACTTGCGAACCCTGGATGAACTCCACCCGACATGCGGCACGCGCCGCGCATCGAGGTTCCACACGAAATCGGATGCACCTGCTTGAGAAGATTGTGAAATATGCGACCAGCGTCTCGTTTGTATCCCATTCTCCCCCTGAAATCCAGGGAATTCCGGCTTCGCACGATCAAAAGGCCACGGAATTCGTAGGAGAGGTGCAGCCGCAGCCCTGCGGCCGGAAGAGTCCTGAAAACCCCTTGCCTCGCATGTCCGCGTGGGCTACAATCAGGCGAAACCATAGCATCGAATAGCGTTCAGAACGAGAGAACAGGGATGACCAAACAGTCGAATACGAGGAAATCGAAGGCCATCTGTAGTTTTTGTGGTCGCTCGGGAAATCAGGCCGACACGCTGATCGAGGGGCCGGATGATGTGTTCATCTGCCCCGAGTGCGTGGAGCTGTGCCATAACATCATCAAACAGAACCGCCGTCAGGTGGACGGGCAGCGAACGAACTCCAAGCCCACGCCCAAGCCGCGGGAGATCAAGGAATACCTGGATCAGTACGTGATCGGCCAGGAAAAGGCCAAGAAGTACCTGTCCGTGGCCGTGCACAACCACTACAAGCGGCTGCTCCACAGCGATATCGGCGACAGCGAGATCGATCTCGACAAATCCAACGTCCTGCTCATCGGCCCCACCGGCAGCGGCAAGACCCTGCTGGCCAAGACGCTGGCCCACAAGCTCGACGTGCCGTTCGCCATCTGCGACGCAACTACAGTTACAGAAGCGGGTTACGTCGGCGAAGACGTGGAGAATTTCCTTCTGCGGCTCCTGCAGAACGCCGATTTCGACCTCGAATCGGCCCAGCGGGGCATCGTCTACATCGACGAAATCGATAAAATCGGCAAGACGAATCAGAACGTGTCCATCACCCGCGACGTGTCGGGCGAGGGCGTGCAGCAGGCGCTGCTCAAGATGCTCGAGGGCACGATCTCCAATATCCCGCCCCAGGGCGGCCGCAAGCACCCCGAGCAGTCCTACATCCAGATGGACACGACGAACATTCTGTTCATTTGCGGCGGGACTTTCGTCGGCTTGGACAACATCGTTCGCAAGCGACTGGGCCGCAAGCTGATCGGCTTCGGCTCGGAACTCTCGGGCAAGCAGGACGAGAAGGCCGATCTCACCGACGTGCTGGGCCAGGTCATCCCGGAGGACATCATCGAGTTCGGCATGATCCCGGAGATGGTCGGCCGGCTGCCGGTGATCGCAACCCTGGGCGCCCTCGATGTCGACGCCCTCGTGGACATCCTGACCCAGCCCAAGAACGCCCTGTGCAAGCAATATCAGCGGTTCTTCGAGATGGACGACGCGGACCTGGAGTTCACGGACGACGCCCTGCGGGCGCTGGCCAGCAAGGCGCTCAAGCGGGACACCGGAGCCCGGGCCCTGCGGGCGATCACCGAGGAACTCATGATGGACCTGATGTACCAACTGCCGGAAGAACCCAAGCCGGCCAGCTACGTCATCACGCAGGACATCGTCAACGGCGCCGCCACCCTCGCGGCGGCCCGACAGAACATCAAAGAATCAGCATGACATTGATGAAGGATAATGGATAATTGATGATTGGAAGAGGAGGTTCGGACTCCTCCCAATCATCAATCATCCATAATCCATAATCAATCAGTCAAAGACCTCGACCTGCGAATAAAACGGCACGAGCAGATTGTACATGAGCTCGACCTCGCCGTTGTACATGCGGATGCAGCCTCGCGAGCCGGCGGTGCCGATCTGCTCCGGCTCCTTGGTGCCGTGGATGGCGAAACCCGTCCTGCCCAAAGCCGCCCCTTCGGTGCCTTCCAACGCGATCCAGCGCGTTCCGAGGGGATAGTCCGGATCGTCCGCCTTGTAGACCCGCCCGCTGTCCGGATCGGTCCACGTCGGCCTGATGAGCTTGCCGCCGTCCTGGACCCGCCACTTGCCCGTCGGCGTCTCGTAGCCCGGCCGTCCCAGACCCACTTTGAAACTGCGGACGTACATGTCCTGGAGGTACAGGTCCATCGTGAACGTGGTGCGGCAGACTCGCACGCGGAAAGGCCCTTTGACGACCTTCAAGGCTTTGCCTGCCTGCAGGGCCTGCGGACGCGGAATGTTGTTGATCCGCATGATGGCCTCATAGGGCACCTTGAGCCGACGGCCGATGACGTCCAGGAGATCGCCGGACCGGACGGTGTACGTGTCGCACAGGGTGTCGCTCGGGAACGCCGCGGGTCCCCAGAGCCATTTCTCCGACAGCTTGGCCATCTCGTCCTTGACGGTCTGCCGCTGCTGCGGGCTCAACTGCATTTGCAGCACTTTGTTCAGCTTGTTGCGGACTTCGATGACCGACGCCGGCTGAGTCTGGATTTGCGACAGAGCCTCGGTGATGGCGGCCTGGGCCTGGGGATTGGCGGCAACGGCCGGAGGCACAACCGATTGCGTGGCTGCCGACTGGACGGCCACCGCAGGCTCGGGCTGCGGCTGCGTCACGGCGGGCGTCACAGGCAGGATCGCCGCAGCAGGCGTCGGATCGGGAGTCGTCGCAGTCTGGACCGGCGTTTGAGCTACAGGGGCCACTGGATTGGACACGGCAGCGACCTGGGTGTCGGGCGCCGGACTGCTCGCCGCAGCTTCCTGCGGCCCCCCGGAACGCCCTCTGAACAACAAAAAGACCACTACGGCAAACAGGACCACCGCCGTGACAAGATACACGCCGCCGTTTTTCCAGCCATGGCGGACGGCCGCGAAATTCGAGAACAACCGGGGCATCCTATGCTCCTTTCTGCCCGTCGCAATGAACCACTTCCTCATCCGTGACCAGCCACTCAACGGGCTCGTCGCTCTCGGTCGTGGGAATCAACTCCATCACCTGCTCGACAAACGCCAACCCACATCGGGTCGCCCTGAGATCCTTGTTGGCGAAGAACCGGTCGTAGAACGATCCTCCGCGTCCCAGGCGATTGCCCTTGCGATCATAACCCAATCCCGGCGCCACGACCAGATCGATTTGGCCAAATGGAATGGGAACGCCGGTGGTCGGGTTGCGAAGTCCCCAGGTCCCCGTGGAGAAACCGGTGTCGAGCGAATTGATCTGCACCGGAATCATGTGCCGCTGCTGCCAGGAGATC
>JBDKUU010000598.1:0-2610 GCA_039679525.1 Phycisphaerales bacterium
TAGGAAGGTAGGAAGGTAAGAAGGTCGGAGGGGTTGGTCCGGTTCGGTTCTTACCTTCTTACCTTCTTCGGTTCCTACCTTCCTTCTCCTCCGAGAAAAAGGGGACATTCTACTTTTCTCATTCTCGTTCGGAACGTCAGGGCGTCTTCGCCCAAAAAGTGGAATGTCCCCTTTATCGGAGCGACGCTTCAAGTCCGCGATGACGGTGTCGTGGTTGCGGCCGTCGATCATCTCCATGGCGAAGTAACATACGCTTCGCTCGGCCCCTTCGGCGAAGACCGTGACGATCCCGGGGTGACAGAGCTGCGCGGCGGTTCTCGCCTCCCGGCGGAATCGTTCCACGGCCGAAGAGCCTGTGGTCGGACCGAAGGACAGCACCTTCAGCGCGACGCGGCGGTTCAGGGAAAGCTGCACGGCCTGGTAGACGACGCCCATGCCGCCGGAGCCGAGTCGCCGCTCGATGCGGAAATCGCCGATCTGGAGATTGGGCTCCAGTCCGACGACAGGGGGGCTGATCTGGGTCGTGTCCGCTCGAACGGCTGAAGCGGGCGTCGGCTCCGCTTGGGGCTCCAGCCCTGCGCGCAGCCTCGCCACGGACGCCGCACACCGATCGCACACCCGCAGATGACGTCTCCAGGCCGTCAGTGTCTCCGCCGAGGCGTTCCCGTCGATGAACCGCCCCATGTCTCCCTGTGACAGGCAATCCTTCACAACCGCAGGCCCATGTCATTGAATATTGATGATGGATTATGGATGAAGGATGATTTGCCACCGAGCGCCATCTCTGTAATTGGCGGAGCCGCCCCGCTAATCATCAATGATCCATCATCCTTCATCAATTCCCAGTGTATCCGCTCTCACGTCTCCCGGCAACCAGTCCGGGATTCCGCACTGTCCTGGCTCTCACCTATTATAGACGCATGAGGCGCAGTTTGGTTCCTATAAATCTCCCATGGGGAGTTCGTCATTGCAGGAGTCGCAGCAGGTCAGTGAGGGGAGCCCCTTCACGTGGACGGAACGGGAGCAGCAGCGGCGTCGGCCAGGATGACGGTCTTATTGGGGCTGACCAGCTTGTAGCGGATGCCGCGCCAGCGGATGGTCCGTCCGAACGCCGAGGAGAGCATGGAAATCAGAAGCACGATGGACCAGAGCCAGCAGCCGAAGACGTCGGCCATGGCTGCGAGGTACAGTTGAGCGATGTGTTCTTTGAGAATCAGCCCGGCGGTCAACTGCCGCAGCACGGCCCGCACGAGCTGACCGCCCAGGAAGAAGCAGGGGATCGCCGCGCAGAGCAGCAGGTGGCCTGTATGATTGCGGGCCGCGTGGGCCGCCATGGCGGCGCCCACCCAGAAGCCTGCGACGGAACCCAGACTGCTCAGGAGACCCAGCCACCAGGTCCAGGGCGCATAGACCCGCGTGATGAGGAACTGCCGCCGGCCGAACTCGAAGAGCTTCGTCCACGTCGTGGATTCGAACGATGCGACGAGGCACTCCGGAACGAACGTGATCCTCATGCCCGCCCGCTTCACGGCCCGGCTCACGGACAGATCGTCGCTGAGCGTGCTCGACCAGACCTCCGGGATGCCCAGCCTGCGGAAGTCCTCGATTCGAACGGCCATGGAGCCGCCCCAGGCGTGGTTGAAGGGGTTGTTGCCGAGGAACTGGGCGACCGCTCCATTGATCGCCGACATCGCGAGGGTGGCCAGGTTGTTGTCCAGGGGAACGAACCAACGATAGCCGGTCGTCACGCCGCAACAGGGCCGTCTCAAGGGTCGAATGAGCCGGACCAGCCAGTCCCGCTGGACGTGGACGTCGGAATCCGCAAAGGCCAGGACCTCCGAATCCTCGGGGGCCTGGCGATAGGCGCACAGCAGGTTGAAGATCTTCTGGCTGGAGGTCTGCGAAGAACCGGCGACGAGGATGCGGATCTCGATGGCGCGCGAACTCCCGGCGAGCTTGGATTTCAGGGCGTGCAGCTCGCGGTAAGCCGGATCCGACTCGTTCTCGACCACGAAGAACAGGCGGTAGTTGTCGTATTCCTGTCCGAGGAACGACTCGATGTTCGAATGGAAGCGGGCGTCCAGGCCCTTGCACGGAATGATGAGGGTCGTGCGAGGCCGATAGATCGCCTCCTTCCTCATGGCGGACTTGGCCCGCACGTACCGATAATTGCGGGCTGCGCTGTACACGAACAGCAGTTGGACGAGGACCGCCGCCCAAGCTATATAGCAGTACCAATCCATATTGAACCGGCCGGTTTCGAATCTGACGATGCGATCTGGGGTCCCCATGCGGCGTGCCGCGTTCGGGAGTCATCCCTGATCCGACCCTTCATCGCTCGGGGTCGGCCTCTTCAAGATAGGCGATTCGGCCCTCAAACACCAGTCCTTTTTCTTCGGGACCCGATACGCGACGCGGATTCTTCAGGAACTGCTTGACGGATTCACAGGGCACGGTTATGATTCTTTCGCGGCTACGATACTCCGGTTTGGCGAGATGGTTTAGCCCAGATTGATTGTGCATTTGGTAGGGAGTGGGAAAGTATCATGCAGCGAGGGGTGGTCTCCCGGCGTGCGTTTTTGAAGGATGGTTCCCTGTTCACTTGCGGCG
>JBDKUU010000599.1:0-5482 GCA_039679525.1 Phycisphaerales bacterium
TCGGGCCAATCCTTCTCGAAGGCCAGGATGTTGCGGATGTCCGCCCCCCGCCAGCGATAGATCGACTGGTCCGGATCGCCCGTGGCGCAAATATTGCGATGGTGCAGCGCGATCGCCTTGGCGAGCCGGTACTGGGCGTGGTTGGTGTCCTGGTACTCGTCGATCAGCAGGTATCGGAATCGGTCTGCCATCTCTGTGCAGACTGTCGTGTTGTTCTCCAGGAGCAGGGCCACCTTCATCAGCAGATCGTCGAAATCGACCCCGTTCCGCTCGGCCAGGAGCTTCTGGTACCGGGCGTACACCTTCACCAGAGCCTGCGAGAAGTAATCGACCGCCTGTTCCTTGAAGGCCTCGGGATCGACGAGCTTGTTCTTGAGCGTGGAAATCGCTTCGAGCATGCGGTTCGGCGCGAACGCTGTCGAATCGAGATTGCAGTCGCTGATGGCCTGCTTGATGCACCGGGTCTGGTCGGCGTCGTCGTAGATGCTGAAGTTGGGACTGATCCCCGCGGCGTCGGCGTAGCGGCGCAGAACCCGCACGCACAGGGAGTGAAACGTGCTGATGTACGCTCCGCCGGAAGCGCCGAGCGAGGCTGCCCGCTGCCGCATCTCCTCGGCCGCCTTGTTGGTGAATGTGATGGCGCAGATGTTGTGCGGCTTGATGCCCGACTCGATCAGGCAGGCGATGCGATGGGTGATGACGCGGGTCTTCCCGCTGCCGGGCCCGGCCCGGACCAGCAGCGGCCCCTCGCGATGGCATACGGCTTGTCTCTGGGAAGGCGTCAGTTTCTGCAGAAGCGATTCATCCATGAACGAAATTCCACCCTCTAAACTGCTGGACTTCGGCAAAATGGACATTAGGTCTACTTGCCGAAGTCTATCTATAAAAATGCCGACGCGTGGGTATGTGAAAGCGAGGAAGCCCCGCGACTCCCGCGCTGAGACACGCCCACGCGTCACTCTCTCACTGCGTCTGTGTCTTTTGCGACTGCTCGAACTGCTGACGCAACTGCGTTTCGGTCTGCTCCAACTGCTTGAGAAGGTCGGGCTTCTCGATCCGGATCCGTTCCAGCAGACTGCGCCGGATAAACACCGGATAGGCGTCACTATTGAGAAACTGATTGATCGCCACCCATCTTAGCACCGACATCGAAGGCAAGTCAATTCTGGTCGTATCGCCGAACTCCGCGTAGTAGCGATCCCAGACCTGCTGGGCCATACGCTCGTTGGCCGCGGCCGCGTCGTCGTTGCGGTAGGCGTAGAGACGATAGGCATTGGTCAAAACCGTCACGACCTGTTCGGTCGCATCGGTGAATCCGAGACTGCCGAGTTCCTCGACGAGCCGCTGCATGGCGAACTGATCGAGCGAGACGTTGAACTCCGGGTACGACGCCCCGAACCGCATCCTCAGATCGGTGAAGACCTTCATCGCCTGGTCTCGAAGCCCCCCCTGATAGAACGACAGCACGGCGTTCTTGAGCATGTTGCGGTAGCCGTTGTCATAGGCTTCGGAGCGTCCTCGGTCCTCCCCGTACTTGGCCAGAACGCCCAGCGCGGCCTTGTTGTACGAATCAAAGATCCTCAGATCCGGCCCCAGGAAGATGCTCTTGTCCCCCGGGACTCCCGTGTTCGGGTCGGCCGGAGCCTGGATGATCTGGATCTGCCCATAGCGGAAGAGGTTCTGCAGGCTGTGCAGCACCATTCTGTCGGTATTGACCTCGTTCGATGTGAGCTCGCGATCCTTCTGCAGAACCGCCACGTCGAGCGCCTTGACCGCCCAGTAGATCGCGTGGCTGTCCGGATGACGCCAGTCCATGGGGAAGTGCTTGTTCGGATCGACGAAATCGACCGGGCCGTACTTCTGCCCGATCCGAACCATCATCGCCGGGTCCATCTTCCATTCGTTCCGCAGTTGGTAGCCCTTCGCGAACAGATCGAATTTTTTGAGGGCGGGCATTCCGCGGTAGGCCTCGATCACTTCGGCGGCCGCCGGCTTGAACCGCTGCGGATTCTGACGCAGCGACAGGTAGTTCTTCACGAAGGCCGATTCGTCGGCAAATTTCTCGTCGGCGGTCCGCAACGCCTGCAAAAACGGTGCGACGTTCGGATCTCCGTTCATCGCCGACCACTCCGCCGGCATGGAGATCAGGGCTTCCAGGAACCGATTGTCGTTGCGGTCCATTCCGTTGTCGGCGGACTCCAGCAACGGCCCGATCTCCTCGGCGAACTGGAGCTTGTAGTACTCGTGGGCATCGTCCGAGACGCCGCCCATCTTGTGCTGGAAGATCCGGCCCAACTCGCGGTACAACTGAATCGACCTGGGATTCAGGGGAATGCCTTTGTCCCTCAGAAGCTCGTAGCCGTTCTTGACCCAGCGCCACCGCTGCTCCGGCTGCGACGCCGGGATGGCCACCGAGATGTTGTACGCCATGTTCCAGGCGTGGAATTCCCAAACGGCGGCGAATCGCGGCTGCAACGTCGTGATCCATTCGGCGACCTGGCGGGCGTCGAAGAACTGCCCTTTGTCCTTGAGGTCGTCGGCCCGCATCCAGAGAATGTCCACGATCAGGCCGCGGAATGCGCCCAAGGCGACCGTGGCGAACGCCAGCGAGGGCGGCGCGTTCTCCAACGCGGGGTTGCTCACCAGCTTCAGCGTCTCCCGCTGGGCGTTGATGCGGTCGAGCTGCGCCCCGGCCGCAAACAGCGAGGCCGCCGCCGTCACCGCACAAATCAACAGGATGATGAAATCACGCGTCCGCATCGCCCATTCTCACCTGTGCCTCAAGTCTCTTTCGCACACTACACCACGACCTTCGCCAGTTCGCGGAAGCTGAAGATCACCAGGGACAGGATCAGCAGCACAGCCGCCTTCAGACAAACCACAATCAATACAACCTCCCCAACGAGACGCCAGGAGATCAGTCGGGCCGGGACGAGGTATTCCGTCGGGTTGCAGGAATCGAATCGCGGCAGGAGCCGAATCAGGCTCTGAATGGTATACGCGTAGATCCGGCTGACGTTCTGGCTCATGTACCCGATGGAATCGATGATGAAACCGCTGGCGGCGCCCATGACGAAGACCACCAGACAAAAGAGAATCGCCACCGGGAACGACAGGAAACTGCCCGCCATCACGCCCAGACAGGCCAGGAAGATCAGCCGGACCAGGATCAGCAGCGACGCTCGGACGTAGTTGCCCAGGAACGTGTCCGCCTTGTACAGCACTTCCAGACCATCCTCGATCGGGAACAGGACCGTCGTGTTGTTCAGGGGCGGATTCGCGAACGCCACCGCCAGGTAACCGTCCTTGGCCACCGCGTTGGCCGGCACCGCGATCTCGCGGAACTTCCGCACCGGATCCCGCCGCGGCGCATCGCGATAGAGCGGGGTCTTGACCTCGGTTCCGTTCATCTGGCCTCGAAGGTCTCCGATCCGCCAGTCCCCATACACCTGCTCGTCCGGCGGGGTCACCGAAACATCGTACTTGAACCGAATGAACAGGCTCTGATTGTTCGGATCGGTCGGCCGAACATCCCTGAACTCCCAGACCAGCATCTGCCCGATCGCGGCGGCCCGCTTCTCGAGCTGAACCCGCTTGGTCAACAGCTTCTTGACATCCTCCGGAGCATAGTTCGGATACGCAGCGCTCAGTTGATCGTTTTCCACGAGCTTGCGGAAGATCTGCTCGACCTCTTCGTGGACATCGAGCAGCGGCGGGGTCAGGCTGGCCCTCGCGGTGTAGAATTCGTTGTCGAGCTCGGCGCGTTCTTCCTCGGTGGCCTTGACGAACCGCGGCATCAGAACGACCACGCCGTAGACGATGCCCGAGAAGAGGGTCAGCAGCGCGACGTCCAGCACGACGACGCCCAGGAATTTGCCCAGGATCAACTGATAACGGCGGATCGGCTTGGTGACCACCGTGTAGATCTGCCGATGCTCGATGTCGCTGGTGATCGAGTAGATCGCAACGATGATCGTCAGCAGGCTCAGCAGCAGGCTCGTCAGCGACATGCCGTAGCTGACGAAGGTCTGGAGCCGGCCTTTGAGCGTACCGTCGCCGGTGGCGGTCAATCCCATGACCGGCAGCAGCACCAGCAGCAGGACGATGAAGGCCGCCGCGACCTTCAACCGCAGAGCCTGCCGAATCGTATTCGTCGCCACGGCCCAGACTCTACGCATGGCCGCCATCCTCCTTGGCGTCGCTGGAGGGTTTGGTCGTCGAACCATCGGGCCGCTTCTCGCCCGTCAGCTCATCGATGATGCTCTTTTTGGTCTTCTCCTGCCGCACGGGAGTCTCGGGCACTTCTTCCATCCGCTCCGTCTTCGCCGGCGACACAGACGTCGCCTTTGCGCTCGACGGCGTCTGCGTCAGTTTGCTGAGCAGGTCTTTATTGGGTTGCGGCACGACGGCCTCGCGAGGCTCGGGCTTTTCCGTCCTGACGGGCCCGGCCTGCGGCTTCTCCGAAACGGGGGCCGCGACGAGCTTGTCGAGAACCGCCTCTTTGCCGCTCTTGGCAGCGAGGAAGTCCCCGATCTGCGTCGTGCTGACCGCACCGCTCGTGGGAGTCGCCTGTTGCTGCGCCTGGACCACCGTGTTGATGAAGAAAGTCTCCAGCCGCTCCATCGGCGAGGAGATCTCGCACTCGGCGTGCTCTTTCCTGAGCAGTTCGCGGATTCGCTCGGCCGTGGCGTCGCTGATCGCGTCGGTGATGATCTGTCGCTTGTTCGTCTTCTGCAGGAGGTCCCTGACCTGGCCGAGCGCCTGGACCTTGCCGCCGTAGAGAATCGCGATCCGGTCGCAGACGTCTTCGACGTCGGCCAGCAGATGGCTGCACAGAAGCACGGTCTTGCCTCGCTGGGCCAGTTGGACGATCAGATCCTTGATCTGGCGGGTTCCGATGGGGTCCAGGCCCGTCGTAGGCTCATCGAGAATCAACAGGTCCGGATCGTTGATCAGGGCCTGGGCCAACCCGATGCGTCTGGCCATGCCTTTGGAATACGTTCCGACGGGCCGGCTGGCGACCGCTGTGAGACCGACCATCTCCAGCAGGGCTTCGATCCGCATTTCGCGGGTCTTCGAATCGAGGCCGAAGAGCCTGCCGTAGAAATCCAGCGTTTCGCGGGCGTTCAAGAACCGGTAGAGGTACGACTCTTCCGGCAGAAATCCGATTCGGGCGCTGATCTTGGGATGCGTGGCGTCGCCGCCGAGCATCAGGGCGTGCCCCTTCGTCGGGTGCAGCAGGCCCAGGAGCATCTTGATCGTGGTCGTCTTGCCGGAGCCGTTGGGGCCCAGCAGGCCGAAGACCTCGTTCGGGCGGATCTGCAGGTTCAGATCGTCCACCGCGTAGACCTTCGCCCGGCCCCACCAGTCGGAGAAGACCTTCGTCAGCGCAACCGTTTCTATCGCGTAATCCATGTGGCAACCTTGAGTATGGGACTCATAGGACGAATAGGACCTATGGGACTTCGCACGCCTTGCGGCT
>JBDKUU010000600.1:0-2450 GCA_039679525.1 Phycisphaerales bacterium
GGCATGATCGCCTTGGTGTTCTCGTTGATCTTTTTCTCCACGTCGGCGGGATCGAGCTGGTAGGACTCGACGTCCAGGTCCGCCAGGACAGGCAGTGCGCGAGCGGACAGAATCCCCTGGATCGTCCCCGGATCGGTATAGGGGGAGGTAATGACCTCGTCGCCCGGTCCGATGCCCAGCGCTTCCACGCACGTGTGCAAGGCCTGCGTCCCGGCACCGGTGGCAACACAGAACCTGGCTCCCATCAGCTTGGCGTATTCCTTTTCGAACGTGGGGACCGTACCGGAGGCAGCCTGAATCCTGCACCAGATGCCGCTCTTGGCGGTCTTGAGCAGGGACTCCGTCAGCTTCTCATCCCAGCAGCAACTGGGCCAATCGGGCCAAGGCTTGTTCTTCCGCACGGGCTCGCCGCCGAGAATCGCCAGTTGGCTCGCCTTCTTCGTGAGGTTGCCGTACGCGGGAACGGTCTTGGACGCGGCCACCGCAAGAGAGCCGGTCGATACCGCAGCCACAAATTGCCGTCGTGTCAGATCACCACTCGTCATATTCGCCCCTTTCAAAGCATGTTTGAAGTTTGAAGTTGGAAGTTGGAAGTGTCAAGAGCTAAGTTTGAGGTGGGAAGTTTGAAGTGTGAAGTGTAGAATGCTCTCGCAAAGATGCACTGAATAGAAAAGGGAAGACCATGCCCATGGACACGCGAAGCTCTGACTTCAAACTTCAAACATCAAACCTCACACTTCTTGTCATTCTGCTGAGCCTCGCCATCTGCTCCATCGGTTGGGCCCAGTTGCGAGGCGGTTGCGCGCGGATCGACATCACGCCTCCGCTCGGTATCACGCTTATCGGGTCCAAAGGCTATCCGAGTGATTCGATCCGGGACAATCTCTATGCCAAGGCGATGGTTCTCAGTGATGGAGCTACGACAATCGCGATTGTGTCGTCCGATCTGCTGTACACGCCGCTGGAGGAGATCACCGGTCCTGTCCGGGCCATCGTCAGCGCCAAGACCGGCATTCCAGGGCAGAACGTCATGGTCTGCGCCACCCACACACACTCCGGCCCGGAGGTCTTCACGCGATCCAAGGTCCCTGCGGAAGGCCGGCTCCCCGCCTCACAGATCGATCAGTCCTATCACCAGGTCCTCGTGAGCAAGATGGCCGATTCCGTCCTCATCGCCCATCGGAATTTGCAGGACGTGAGGATCGGTGCGGCCTTCGGTTCGCTGCCGGAGGTTCACTTCAATCGCAGGCCGAGAGCACAAGACGGGCAGGTGAAGATGGCATTCACCGTGCCCGAGGAGGTGGCAGCCACGCGACGCGTCCAAACCGGCGATGACGGCCGCGTCCGAGCGGTGTTCACCCTCCCGGCCGGCGAAGCCCCCCTGGCATTCGGTCCCATCGACCCGGCGGTCCTGGCCTTGCGAATGGAGGACCCGAACGGCCGGCTTGTCGGCTCGCTCATCGGGTTCGGTTGTCACCCCGTCTGCATCTATCCCTTCTTGAGCACGACGATTTCGGCCGACTACCCTGCCGTCGCCACGCGCGTCGTAGAACAAGAGGAAGGCGGAACCAGCCTGTTTGTGCTCGGGCTCGCAGGCAATGCTGTCCCTCTCCGGCGGGATCTCGGACCCTGCGAGCGGATGGGCAAGGCACTGGGTGGCGAGGCGTTGAAGACAATCCAAATGGTCGCTCCCTCGGTCAACGCCACTCTGAAGACGGCGACAAAGACCATCTCCCTCCCCCGCAAACCGGCCGCTCCGTCCGAAAAGCCCGATCCGAACACGAGTGCGGACTCCATCACTACGGAGATTCAGGTCGTCAGGCTCGGAGACACGTACCTCCTGGGCCTGCCGGGCGAAATCCTGGTGGAGGTGGGATTGGCGATCAAGGACAAAGCCCCCATGAGAAACCTCTTCATCGTAACGCTCGCCAACGATGTAGTCGGATACGTCAGCCTCCGCGAAGCGTACAAAGAAGGCGGCTACGAACCCACCTCGGCGACGCACCTGGCCGAAGGAGCCGGAGAAATCCTGGTGGAACAGGCACTTTCGCTCCTTGGCGAAATCGCAGACGCCGGCTGACACCGGCGAAAACAGAGAGGAACCGGTGGGGCAAGCTCCATCCTGCGCACTTGGCGTCTTGGCGAGAGAGCGTACCCTCCTTGTACCTTCGGTTGATCGGAACCGGGATTTCTGCTATAATATCGTCGGACGCCGGGAATTGAGTTTTCTGTCGGTAACGGTCCGGACGATATGGAATTATCCTTCGCATGAAGTACTTGCAGACCCCAGTCAGTCTTGTTGTTTTTCTTCTCGTCCTTGGCTCCCCGGCGTCGCTCCATTCCCAGGACCTGCTGCAGATCAGCGAGTTCATGGCGGTGAACGACAGGGGCCTGGACGACGAGGATCGCGACGAAGAGGATTGGATCGAGATCCACAACGCCGGGACGAG
>JBDKUU010000601.1:0-3259 GCA_039679525.1 Phycisphaerales bacterium
TCAGTCCGTGTGCCGCTCGATGCGAAGGGCGTCGAGCGAGCCGTCGAGCTGGCCTGTCTGCCGGAGGTGGAGGTCGACCACGTTTTGGCCGACGCCAACGGCAACCAGATCGGTGTGGAGAAACCCCTGTTCCTCAAGGACATGATCCGCAAGATCCACACCTCGCTGATCGAGAAGGGCACCAGAGACGAACTCACCCTCATCGCCGGCGGCGGCATCGCGCTGGCCGAGCACATGGCCAAGGCGATCATCTGCGGCGCGGACCTGATCAGCGTCGACCTGCCGCTGATGATCGGCCTGGAGTGCCGCCTGTGCGACCGCTGCGAGCCGGGGATGTCCTGTCCCGTCGGGCTCGAAGACGTCCCCTTCGACTACGCGGCCGGCCGGATGACGAACCTCATCGGCGCCTGGCCCGATCAGTTGATCGAAGTGATGGGCGCCATGGGCATGCGGGAGGCCCGCAGACTCCGCGGCGACGTCGGTCGAGCCATGTTCTTTGAAGACCTCGAGGAGGAAACCTTTGGCAAGCTTTTCGGTAAAAGAAAGTGATCTAGAGGCCATCCTGCCGGCCAAGACGCTCGAAACGCGAGTGCCGCAGGTCCAGGTCGAGAGAACGATTGCGCCGGCGCCGTCTCGCTATCGCAATGAACTCTCGAAGTACATCCTGCGGCGAAGCCACGAGTGCATCCATTGCGGCAAGTGCGCCGAGATCTGTCCCCACGGCGTCCACGTCCGCAAGGAAGGCTACAAGCTTTTCTGCGAGCCCAAGTCGCACCTGTGCATCGGGCCGGCCTGCGAGAAGACCGATCACTACTGCGTCGCGGCCTGTCCCAAGAAGGCTCTGCAGATCGTCGAGAACCCGATGATGGGGATCCTGGGGGATTTCCGCTGGACCGCCGACCTCATCCTGGCCACCTGGCGGATGGCGGAGACGGGCCATGTCCCGCCGGCTGAGTGCGGGTTCGAGCATCAGGTCGGCAACTCCGGGGGCGGATTCGACAAACTGCGGTTCAAGTTCCCGGACCAGCCGCCGGCGAACGTGCCCAAGGACCAGATCGATACGAGCATCGAGCTCAATCGCCGAGGCGACGGCCGGCCGCAGATCCGCATCGACGTCCCGTGGTACGGCGGGGGCATGTCCTTCGGCTCGGTCAGTAACGTGACGCAGCTTTCCAAGGCCCGAAGCGCGGTGGCCTGGAACACCTTCACCTGTACCGGCGAAGGCGGTTACATGGAGCGGATGCGGCCCTATGACGACCACGTGATCACCCAGGTCGCCACGGGCCTCTTCGGCGTGCGAGAGGAGACGATCCAGCGCGTGCCGATCGTCGAGTTCAAGTATGCCCAGGGGGCCAAGCCCGGCCTGGGCGGCCACCTGCTCGGCGACAAGAACACGCCCGCGGTGGCGAAGATGCGCGAAGCCGTGCTGGGGATCTCGCTGTTCTCGCCGTTCCCGTTCCACAGCGTCTACTCCATCGAGGACCACATGAAGCACCTCGACTGGATCAAGCACGTCAACCGCCGGGCCCTGGTTTCGACAAAGGTCTCGACGCCCAACGACGTGGACATGGTCGCGGTCGGCAGCTACGCCGCCGGCTCGCACATCATCCACATCGACGGCGGCTACGGCGGCACCGGCGCGGCCCCGGACATCGCCAAGAAGAACATCGCCATGCCCATCGAGTACGCGATCGGCCGGGTGCACAAGTTCCTCGCGGCCGAGGGGGCCCGCGACAAGGTGACGCTGATCGCCAGCGGCGGCCTCCGCACCGCGCACGACATCGCCAAGGCAATCGCCCTGGGCGCCGACGGCGTGGTGATCGGGACGCCGGAGATGGTGGCGCTGGGGTGCGTGCGGTGCAATCGCTGCGAGAGCGGCCGGGGCTGCCCGCGAGGGATCGCGACGACCGACCCGGAGCTGGCCGCCAAAATGAACGTCGAGTGGGGCACGCAGCGGCTGATCAACCTGTACAACGCCTGGCGGGAAGAGCTGGTCGACATTCTCTGGCGGTTCGGGATGCGGAGCATTGCGGAGCTTCGCGGCCGGACCGATTTGCTGATGCACCTGGATTACACGAACAACGTGGAGCCATAGCTTGTGGACAAGCAGTTGATCGGACAATTGGGACACTCGCGAAAGACGCTCGCAGACGCCTGCGGCTATCCGCAGACCGTGCGCAAGGGCGAAGAGGAGGGCGGCTGCGGCGTCGTGGGCTTCTGCTGCACGGAGCCCGTCGCCGGCCGGCACATCTACGAGCCCTCCAAGCAGATGCACAACCGCGGCAACGGCAAGGGCGGCGGCATCGCGGCCGTCGGGCTGGCGCCGGAACAGTTGGGCGTCAGCCGGCAAGTGCTCGACGAATGCTACATGCTGCACATCGCTCTCCTGGACCCGAAGGTCCGGGGCGAGGTCGAGAGCGAATTCATCAAGCCGTGCTTCGACGTGACCGCGTCCGCCGAGCTGGACAAGGTCGACGACTGGAAATCGGTGGGGGACCTGGAGGTCAGGCCGCCGGACGTGTGGCGGTACTTCGTTCGCGTCAAGCCCAAAGTGCTCGACGCCTTCATCCAGGCCAACGGTCTGGCGTCGATGGACCGGCGCGAAGCCGAGGACGAGTACGTCAGCCAGAACAGCTTCAAGCTCAATCAGAAGTTCTACGCCTCGCTCGGCCAGCAGCGTGCGTTCGTGCTCTCGCACGGCCGCAACATCATGATCTTGAAGGTCGTCGGCTACGCCGAAGCCATCGTCAAATACTACAAGATCGAGGACCTCAAGGCCCACATCTGGATCTCGCACCAGCGGTACCCGACGAAGGGCCGGGTCTGGCACCCCGGCGGGGCGCACCCCTTCGCCGCGATGAACATGGGCCTCGTCCACAACGGCGACTTCGCGAATTACCATTCGGTCAGCGAGTATCTCAAACAGCGGAACATCTTCCCGCAATTCCTCACGGACACCGAGGTCTCGGCGCTGCTCTTCGATCTGTTGGACCGCACGTACCACTACCCGCTCGAGTACATCATCGAGGCGATGGCCCCGACGACCGAGCTGGACTTCGACAGGCTCAGCCCTGAGCGGCAGCGGGTCTACAAGGCGATCCAGGCGACGCACATCCACGGCTCGCCCGACGGCCCGTGGTTTTTCATTATCGCCCGCAATCTTGCGCGTCAGCGGCAGCTTCAGCTTATGGGTATAACGGACACCGCGATGCTTCGTCCGCAGGTGTTTGCGTTTTGCGACGGCCAGGTACAAATCGGA
>JBDKUU010000602.1:0-2596 GCA_039679525.1 Phycisphaerales bacterium
GGAAACCAGAGTCGGCCAACTGAGCTGAATGGCCGGCGGGGTTCGTGATACGGTAACGCTGACCTGGATCGCCCGGTTCTGTGGCGAGGGCGGCGCCGGCTGGCCCGCAGCCGACGCGGGATCGGAAGGTTCCTCCGCCCGGACTTCGCCGAGGACAATTTCGTGCAGCCACTTTCGCACGGCGGCCTTCCCTTCGGGGGAGAAATCATGTCCTGTGTTCGGCATGCCGTAGACTTCGGCTTTGACGCCGGCGTCAATTGCGGCCTTGAAGAGGTGATCGGCCCAGGCGCCGCCGTTCTTTGCGCCGTAGAGGATCAGCAGAGGCTTGCCTTTGAGCAGGTCGAAACGGTCGAGTCCCGCGCCGCTCTCGACAAAGTAAAAGGCGGTGAAATAGGTGGTCGCCTCGCCCTCAGATTGGTTGATGATTCCCTTGGTCGTATGCCCGCCATTGGAGAACCCGCCGATGATCCGATGCGCCGGGTCAATGTTCGGCACGGTCTCGTCGAGTCTGGCGAGCATCTTCTTGTAGACGGACCAGGCGAACTTGGCGTCGGGATCGTCGATGAAGAGGTATCTCTGATTCTCGACGGCCTCGGCTTCCTTGAAGAGGGGCATGTTGACGCAGATGAAGTCCATGTCCTGCGCGAGCGCGCGCGGGGTGCTGATCTGGTCGCCGATGCCGCCGGTGCCGCCCTCGAGGAAAACGAGGAGCGGGAACTTGTTGGTCGTGTCGTAGTTCTTGGGCAGGTAGACGCTGATCATCGGCTTGTTGCCGGGACCGTGATGCTCGAGGCGGGTGCAAGTGACCCGCGCGAAAGGCTTGCCGTCGGCGTCCTTCTCGGCCGTGAGGACCTGGTCCACGTCGTTCTTGTTGCCGGCGGTGCCCCAGCCCGTGGGCACGCCATTGGTCACATCCGAGAAGTCGCCATTGGTGACGAGGTTGGTCGGATTGACGACCTCGGCGGGGGTGTTGCGATCGGCGGGGACGGCAGCGATTTCGACGATCTTGACGTCGGCGACATCTATGTGACCAGGCTGGAGGAAAGCGAAGTCAAGGCGGGCGGTGTCGCCCATGTTATTCTGGTTTCTGAAAGAGAACTTCCCTTGCGTCCAATCCGAGCCGGGGCGGATCGCCTTATTGAGGCCGCTGTGTTTCCACCCGTTGGTGTCCTGGATATCAACTCCGACGGGCTGGCGGAGTTCGCTGGAGCGGATGCGGAAAGTGATCTGGTAGCATTTGCCCTTGACGAGCGGGACGCCGCCCATGCGCATGAGCATGGCATGATCCTGTCGCGGGTTGCCCAGCTCGTCGAACGTCGGCGGCAGGTCAGGGAAGGTCAGGGTGAAAGTGGTGTTCGGCGCAAGGTTGGGAGCCGAAGAGTCAGCGGGCGCGGGCTGCTGCACGGCCGGCGGATTCTGCACGGCCACGTCAGGCGCGCTATTGGCTTCCTGCGTGTAGATCAGGCCTTTGGCGGTCTTCTGATCCCCGAGGGCCTCGAGCAGCAGGTTCGCCTTATCGGCGACCGCCTCGCCCTTTTCGACCTTCTTGATCACGCCCCGGTCGACAATCAGGAATGCCCAGCGCTCGCACGTTGGGCCTGTGCCGCCGCGGAGGGTGCCATAGGCCGTCGCAACGGTCTTGTCGGGGTCCGAGAGCAGCGGGAAGGTCAGCTTCAGCTCCTTGGCGAAGTCCCTGCACTCTTCCAGCGTGCTGGTGGTGATCCCGAGCACCTGCACGTTGTGCTTACCGATCTCCTCCAGCTTCTCCTGAATGCCTGAGAGCTGAACCCGCGAGCCGCTGCTACCGGCGCGAAGGAACCAGACCAGCGCCACGGCCGACTTGCCCTGAAACTGCGCCAGCGAGTGCTCCTTGTCGTCGGTGCTCTTCAGCTTCAACGCAGGGGCCTTGTCGCCGACCTTCAGGTCAACCTTCTCCTGTGCCGCGCACGCAACTGCCGATGCGGCGAGCGCCAGACACACGAACAGCACCTTCGCTGCGAGGCCCATCCTGCCTGGACGACAGGCGGAGCGGCCGGCAAGCACGCAGGCGGTTGGTGTAGCGAGCTTCCCGAGGGCCCTCCCCCGTCTATCTGACTGATAACTGGTCATTGTTCCTTCCATTTTCACTTGGCCGGTTCGGCGGCGGGCTTGTCCGTCGCCGTGGACTGTTCCGAGGCAGCGGGCTTCTCGGCGAAGACCACTTTGTCCAACAATTAGATCCGGCGGCCCTTGCTCACCGGGACTCGCTTGACGACCTTAGCGTCGTTGACCGACGCCAACCCCAACGGGCCGGTGTCGCTTTCAGAGGCCACAGCCTGGGAAGCCGTGAGGACCCCGCCGCCCAAAGTCGTGATCTTGCCGGCGAAGGGGAGACTTCCGGGACTGATGTCCTTCTTGACCATGAGATTGAGGAGCAGTTCCTTGACGGCCTTGGGATCCTCCTTCAGTGTGTCGAGCTTAGCCTTTGGCATTGCGGCGAACGCGGCGTCCGTCGGCGCGAAGAACGTCATCGGCCCTTGGCCCGAGATCTGCTCGGGAACGTCGGCCGACTCCATCAATTCGTCGAACGTCTTCAGAGTATCCGTCGCGGCGACGT